>JAKPTH010000365.1 GCA_029571125.1 bacterium | reverse complement strand
CTGTCGGCGCGGTTAAGAGGTTTCGTTGGATCCGAAGTGGTTCCCGCGCCTTCGACCCATAAAGCGGTGTTAGTTGACGTTCCCCAGACCTTGACCGGAGCCGGCGCCAGAATCTCGGCGGGCGGAGGATTTAAAATCTTTCTCGTACCGGAAGGTATGTCGGGCGGCACTTCGCCGAAATTTCTCAATTTTGCTTCGATAGTTCCGGTGCGGCCTGCGGCCGGGCCGCTGTAGCAGTTAGACGGCTGCGCCGCCGCGCCTATTAAGAAGTTTTCACCCACGTCATGCCTGGGATTGATGGTTTTTAAAATCCATTTATCGGCCACGTCGGGATCGTAATCCCATACGCCTATGCCGTTATAAGTTTCCATAAGCTTCGTTTTTTCTTCATGGAGCATGGATCTGATAAATTTAATATCGGCCGTCGCTTTCCATATGCCGGCTTTATTTTCGTCGATTTCGTCCGGGCCGGTTATATTTATGTTGGTGATATATCCGTCGCCTTTTTCTTCCTTGGCGGTAACTACAAGATATCTTTCGGCCACATAATCCTCGCCGCCGTTTCTGACGCCATCTTTGGCCTTTCCGCCGTCGGCGCCGTTATCGAAGAAAGAGTATTTATAATCGGATATATAGGCGTCCCTTGCGGTAATATAGGTGGGATAAGGCATTAAGTCGTAATTGTAACGCTTGGTGCCGGCGATCAGGCTTATCTTATATATGCCCGGCTCTTTTGGAGTAAATTTGAAATCCGGAAGCGCTTCATCGGCCCCGGGCTCCGAAACGTACCAGTTTTCATCGGCCGAAAAATTTATGGCCGCGCTTCCCGCGGGTCTATCGGCCGGCGGCCATTTAGGCGGCTTAGCCGCGACTTTTTTCGTAGGGAAGTCCGGGTTCACCAGTTTACGCATGGGCTCTATCATTTCGACTTTCCAGTAATAAGTTGCCGTTTTGGGTAATATCGAGTATAAAAAACCGCCTACTACGTTGTTATCGTTTTTATCTTCAAGCTCCATGCCGGAATTCTTGTTTTTATTGACCGTATCGTGAGTGAATACGGGCGGAGCGTTTTCCATTATGGCCTGATACTGGGTATCTTCGGCTATGCTGTCTATAAGCGAACGGTCTATTTCAACTTCTTCTATTTTGGTGGGCGTCGCTCTGTTGAACTTGATTCCCTTTACGCCGGTGCCATTGGCATTGGTGCTCAATATATCCACGCAGTCTTTTTCGTTATTGCCCGTAGGCGGGCCGGCCAGGTTGATAGTGGCTATATCCAATTTGATATTAGCTACAGGATCGCCCACTACCTGAGTTTTATCGCGGTACTTGAGTTCTTTTGCCTCGGCGTCTTTAAATACTTCCCTTACCATTACAGTCTCAAAACCGACCGTAACGTCGGTCAATTTATTGACGGTCCTGTTGTAGTAATCGCAGTAATAAACTTCGGCGGCCGCGCGCACTTCGTATTTACGCTTCCACGCAAAAACTACGAGCCCGGTATTGTCTTCTACCATGGGCTGCGGCGCCACCACGGGTTTTGATTCGTCTTTAGGGTCGAAAGTTCCTAAAATTTTGCTTGCGCCGTCGACTACGGGACGGGCGTCGGTAAGGTAATAAGCGCTTCCGCTGCCGTCTGCGGCTATGCATTTGACGTCTTTTTCAAGAGGCATTTCACCGGCCTTGACGTTTCCGGGATCGACCGTAAACATTTTATATCCCCTGTCAGGGTCGGTAGCCGGCGCATTGCCGTATTTATTCCATTTGAGCTTTTTCTCTCCGCTGGCAGGATTTTTAAGAAGCCTGTAAGCTACTCCGCCGTGGCCGTCCCACTGATCGGCTATACAGTAATCGACAACATCCCAGCCGTCTTCTTTTTCGGGTGAAGCGTAAACCCAGTCTTCGTTTTCATCCATGGTAGCCGCGCCTATGGCGAGGGTTTTCTCTGTGAGCGGAAGCTGGCCGCCCATTTTGCCGTTATATCCGGTGGAGGCGCCGAGCGGAACGCCGTATTTATAAACGTTGGTGCCGTCTTTTATCAGGCTTATCTGACCCTGCTTTACCGTAGGTTTCGGGAGGGAGGCATAAGTATAGCGCCGCCCTGCGCCGGTAGTGGTAAGACTCAGCTTTGGATCGGTGGAAATAACTGTAGAAACGCCAAGTTTCGTGTCGGCATGGTCTTCGCCGCAGCCGCTTGCGAAATCGGCTTTATAGCTTATATTGGTGGTATTGAAAGCGGTTTCGATATCGGTTTCAGTTTTAAGCGGCCACGGAGTGACGCCGGCCGGAAGCACGAGCCCGCCGGGCAGGGTTTCAACCCATCCCGTAATCCACAATTTTATATACTGTTTTTTGAATTCATATCGTCTCTGCCAGTTTCCGGAAGCCTGAAGGTTTTTGCCACCATTGGTACGGCCCCATGCGCCGGTGGATTTATAATCGCCGTGATAATACCATCTGGCGAAAAAACCGGGATACCAGCTGTCGGAATGGGCGGTGACGGTTCCGACCGTCTGCTTGCCTATTCTTCTGACCTGATCGGGATTAAGCGTCGGAACGACCGTCATCGCCTTTACTTCGAGCGGCGAGCACGGGCACCCGCCGGCGTGAGTTCCCCAGTACCAGGGTTCCTTGCCGCATCCCGCCTGTACGTTTCCGGGTATTACGTCTTTACGGGTGCTGCCGTTAGGAAAATTAATCGTAATGTTCTGGTCCGGAGTGGATAGCAGAAAAGGCACGACCGGATTCGGAGCAAGCGTTGCGGGGCTGTAATCTTTAAGATATTTTTTGTATATATCGTCCGGCGGCTTGTTAGCTCCGCCGACAAGACGGGTTTTAGCTCCGTTTGCATCGTTAAAATCAGCATTGACGCCGTCATAATAAAAGGTCGTATCTTTCAATCTGGTGAAAAAACCGAGGTTAAAGGCGCCATGATATGTAAAACTCGGGCCGTATGCGTAGTTGATTACATCGTAAAAAAGTTCGCCTTCATCGTCCGCTCCTATGCCCACTATGCCTTCGCCGGCGGGAGGGTCTATCGGAAAATAAGTTCCCTTGCCCGGAATGCTCGGATTTTTTTCGCAATCGGCGGAAAGCACATAAATATTTCTGAACTGATCGACCGAAATAGAATAATACTCTTCTTTCGCTCCGAACAATTTGTGCCCGCCCGGAATAGTAACTCTTTTTCCGTTCACGTCGATATCCTGGCATTTATAAACTCCCTTGAAATCGCCGGAACCGACCATGACAAAAACTTCGCCGTTTCGTTCATAAACGGAATCGACGGCAAATGACGGCTGAGAAAAAATTAAATGAAAAATAAAAACAGCGATAATGAATAATAATGGTTTTTTTAGCATAAGCCACACTCCTTCCAGATTGTTTTATTGTTTATTTGTTTTTTTATTCTCGAGTTCGCTGACCGCATTAAAAAAATCTTCAGCCTGCCGCTTGTCGAAACCATAATTTTTTAAAATATAAATAATGACGGCTGCAGTAAGGTCTTCGCCTTTAAAGTAATGCGGGCTTAATTTTTTAACGAAATCCGGCTTTTCTATAACAGAAGCTAATTGAGAAGAGGCGGACATTAAATCGATCTTGTTTATAACTTCTCCCAGATGCGCTTTATTTTTTTCCTCATCGTTAAAGTAAGCATCGGAGCTGAAGAAAAACATCGCTTTAGAATAATCGGGCGCGCGATCGCTTAAAATTTTAACGGAAGCCGGTTTGTAAGCTTCGAATTTAGTTTTTGTGAATTCTGCCGTAGCGCCTTTTTCTTCGATAGCATTTTCAGATGTTTGTAAGAGCTGAACGGCGGAATTCCCGGTTAAAATTCCGCTCAACTCGGCGCTTGTAATATTAGCCGCCATGCAAGCCTTTTTCATAGCCGCAACCGCCGTTACCGCGCTTATTATTTCGGAATCGATTTTATTCATTAACGCGTCGCTTTCTTCGGACGATAAATAATGAAATTTCAGCGAATCGAGCTGCGTTTTATATATGAGCTTGCCCGCATCATCTATTTGTCCGCGTATTTCACTTGTTTTCGAATCGTATTTTTTACGCGTTTCATGAATTTTATCTAACGAAATCTTATCGCCAGCAGTTTTATTTTTTGATGCAATTGCTCTGTTGACGTTTTCACTTAATTTATAAATTTCTTCGGATTTTTCATTTTCGATTTTTTTCAATTCGGCCGAAAGCGACATTATCTTATTTTTAAGCTTTTCAACCTGAGGCAAAGCGGCCTTTTTAGATTCTTCGAATAAAGCTTTTCGCATATTTAGCTGTCTTGAAAATTCCGCGGCATTTTGCGCATCGATAGGCTTAATAAAAAGATGCAGCTGCGGATCGTAATATTGCATAAGCGGATGCATGGAATATATAAGATCTATTTTTACGCCGATTATGCTTTGCTGATCGGCATTATCGTTTTCTAAGGCGGCCGCCGCGCCGGAAAGCAAAGGTAAAAAAGACAAAATATAAAAAAATAAAAACATTTTGAATATTTTATTTATACCGCTGATATGATGCATTTTATCCTCGCTTTTTAACGATTTTCACCGGACAGATATCCGTCAATCATTTCCCTGGCTTTTTTAGAAATATCGCTGTTAGTTAAAATCTCTATTATTACCGCGTTCGTTATGTCTGTTTTTGAACTTATAAGAGGTGTTTTAATTAAATCGCTATATAACGGAATAATAATACTGCCTGCTTTATAGTTAAGTAGCTCTCTGACTCTGCGAAGATTTTCGTTTTTAATGTACTGCGAATGCTTAGGGCCTGCCTGAGATTCGGTTACCGGCTCGTTTTTTACGCTGATTATACGCTCCGCCAGGCTATAATCAGGGCCATAATGAAAAGCTGCGTCTATATTTTCAGTTTTAACAACGCCTGATTTAACGAGTCCGTCAAAATCAAAAATCTTTTTTTTATTATTATTTTCGGCTGTATAATTAATAAACGGAGCTTCGTAAGACGTTTCCGATAAAAACACTTCGGATATGCCAAGTTCTCCGGCAACTTTTAAGATGGCGGCGTCCACATCTTTTTTTATGGTTTTTAATATTTTAGCGCTTTGCTGAACGCCCGCATAATGAATTGATATGAGCGGAGACGCTGCCTGCTCGTATGATTCCCTGAGCTTATCCAGCTCCGAATTTAACCTTGAAATTTCAGCGTTAAGCTCTAAAATTCTTTTTTTTACCTGTTTTTTATCGGCTACGCCTGCCGGGTCGCTTGCCTTTTCTGAATTTATAAGTTCTTTCGTTTTAATGACGCTTTTAATCTGGCCGTCGACATGTTCGATTTCGGCTTTAAGGCTGAATAATTTCGGAGAAATCTGCCGGTATAATTTGCCGTATTCTTCGTTCCTTTTATCGATAACCTTCTGCTGGGCCAATTTATCGTTAACGTCAAGCGGCTTTAAAAATAAAGATAAGGCAGGATCATAATATTGCATCATCGGATGAAATGAATAAATTTTATTTAAATCGACAAACGCCGCCGGCTTGATTGTGTTTTTAATATTCTGCGCACAAAACGCGGTTTCATGCTGAAACGCTAAAATTAAGAAAATCGAAAATAAGGCTGAAACGCTAAAATATAACACTGATTTTAAATGATTTTCAATCCGGGGTGAAAGTAAAAAACGGCCGGTGCTAAACCATAAAAACTTCATCTTACTCTCCTGATTTACGATTAACGTTAACTAATTGCCCGTATGAAATACCAACTTAATACATTACTCCCATTATATCTATTTTAATTATAACATATAAACGATTTCAAAACCATAATTTACTCAAAAAATAGCAATTTTTAAGAATTATTAAGAGCATCAACTCCAATTAACCAAACATGGATTAGTTGAAAAAAGCTAAAATATATTAGCTTATAAGATATTTTTTCATTTTACGCCAGAGCTGCATTCTGCTTATTTTCAGGAAATTCGATGTTTTTATTCTATTTCCATTAAATAATTCAAGCGTTTTTACGATTATTTCTTTTTCATCGCTCTCTGACAATTCTGTATGTTTTTCATGCATTAAAAACGAATCGGAATCTTCGCGCCTTTGGTTATTTATTATTTTACCCCTTCCGCCGGATAAATTTATTTCGGCGCCGTAAAGGCCGCCGGAAAAATAATGATATTCAGGCGGAAGATGCTTAACGTCCAGAGCATTTCCTTCCGCGAACATTACCGCATATTCTAAAATATTTTGAAGTTCTCTTATATTTCCGGGAAAATCATAAACGTTCATGAATTCTCGCATTTTTTCAGATATCAGATTGATATTTTTTTGATAAACCGAATTAAGTTTTTCAATATAGTGCATCATTATAGCAATAGCGTCTTCACGCCTTTCTTTGAGAGAAGGCAACTTGATGCTGACTATTTTTAGCCTGTAATAAAGGTCTTCCCTGAATTTTTTCAAAGCAATAAGCTCTTTTAAATCTTTATTCGTAGCGGCAATTATTCGAACGTCAGCCGACATGGTTTTAACTCCGCCGAGCGGTTCGTATTTTTTTTCTTCAATTATCCTCAATAATTTAACCTGTAGAAGCAGAGGCATTTCACCTATTTCGTCCAGAAACAATGTTCCGCCTTCCGCCATAGATAATTTTCCAGGTTTATCTTTTTTAGCGTCGGTAAAGGCGCCTTTCATATATCCAAATAATTCCGATTCAAGAAGGGCGTCAGGAATAGCGCCGCAATTCACAATAACGAAAGGCGAATCACGCCTATCTGAAATTCTGTGAATAGCCTTTGCTATAACGCTCTTTCCGGTGCCTGAAGGCCCTTCGATAAGGACATTGCAATTATTTTCAGCAATAACTGGCAATTTCTTTATAATATCTTGCATAGAATCGCTTTTTGCCACTATGCCATGGACCAGTTTTTGATTGTCACTATTAAACCTTACCTGTTTTATTTCTTCTTCAAGCTTTTTAAAATCCGTAATATCTGTTAAAAGCATCAAAGCGCCGCTGTATAATGAATACGAATCGTATATCGGCGATAGAGACGCTTTTACAATTTTTGAAAAGCCGTTTTTACTTATAAAAGCAAGTTCTCCATATTGCCTTTCGCCAGTTTTTAACCTGTTAATTTTTTCTGAAAGTATAGAAGCGTTAGTAGCATCCATAAACTTACATGGATTCATTAATTCCAGATCCGAATTTTCATAACCAAGCAGATCGCTGATTCTTTTATTAAAAAATACCGTTTTTTCGTATTTATCAAGTACCCAATATCCTTCGCTCGATAATTCGACAAGCTCTCGATATTTATTTTCGCTCAAAATTAAAGTGTTTTCAATAAGCCTTCTTTCTTCAATTTCTTTTTTCAAAGTTTCATTCATTTTTTTTAGTTCAAGCGTGCGTTCTTCCACACGCTGTTCCAGTTCATTATTGCTTTTTATGAGCTCTTCTTCGGCACGTTTTCTGTCGGTTATATCGACGCAAGAACCTATATACCCGGCAAAATTCCCCTCCAGATCATAAAAAGGTTTTCCATAATCTATAAGCCACCGATATTTTCCATCATAACGCAAAAGTCTGTATTCCATTTCAAAATAATTTTTATGAATGAAAGCTTCATTGAATTTTTTTATGAGTCCTTCACGGTCTTCTAAGTGTACACGCAACAACCAGCCGTCATACATTTCTTTCTCAATAACGCAGCCGGTAAAATCAAGCCATGTTTTATTAAAAAAATCCCTTTTCATTTCCCTATCGCAACGCCATATCATTGTAGATAGTTCTTCAAGCAAGCTTAAATAATAATTGCGTGCCCTGTTATATTTTAGTTTTATATCTGCAATTTCTTTTTCGTTTTCTATGTTTGAAAATAGTTTTTTTATTGCCGAAGGCAGCTTGTTTATAAAATCTTCGTCTTTTAAAAAACAATCGACCGCACCCAGTTTCATCATTTCAACTGCCTGGCGCTGATCACCGTGAGATGTCATTATCATAAAAGGAATCATCCGGCCTTCAGATGCAAGTGAATTTATAAAATCGCGCGCATTTGCCGGAGGAATATCATAGTCAATAAGAACGAGCTCGGGAGGCTGATCATAAATTTGTTTTTTAGCTTCGTCCGCATCATGAAATATTCTAACTTCAAGCCCGCTTTTATAAAGAGATTCTTTAATAACATTTAAAAATTTTTCATCGGTATCGATAACATATACCTTATTTTTACGCTTTAACATTAATTAACCTGCTATTCATATTTTTTATATTTATACCTCAAAAACACACACGTAACAAATATGTAACATTTTGTAACTTGTTACAGTAACAATATAACATTTATAAAGCAAAAAATCAATAAATTGTTACGAATTTTATTTTATTCCTTAAAAATACCGTTAACAGGCAATTTGTAATTTGGCCTGATATTTGCTTTAAAACCGATAAATAATTTTTTTAAATAAAGAAGGCTAAAGCATGATTACTAAAAATTATGAAAACGACAATTATTTATTGAACGGCAAAAAAATTGCCATTATAGGCAATGAATCTAATTTTTCTGATTTGTTAACGGTTAATATTATTAAAATG
>JAKPTH010000572.1 GCA_029571125.1 bacterium | reverse complement strand
CTTAAAATGAAATATAAAACATTGAAAAACAGCATTACGATTAAAATTATAAGGTTAAGCGCGGTTTTGAGCTCGACGAACGACAGCCAGTGCGCGAAAAGACATACGAAAGCGAGCGAAATATAAGAAGCGTACATCTTTTCTTCGGCTATCATTCCGGTGCAAAAATGGCCTTTCCAGAACGTCAAAAACTGCCTGGTAGCGAGCGTAAAAAACGCGAGCCAGGTTATCAGAAAGATAATCGACGAACTTTTTTCGGTGGGTGAAAATACGTAATACTTCAACACATAGGCTGCGAACGCGATATCGAGATACCACAGCATCTCATAGAGCGTCGCTATTAAATATTTGCTTTTTTTCATTAATTTCTCTTTTAATTTAATTTAAAATATGCTATAATAAGTAAAGTTGAAGCTATTGTATCAAAGTATCTTTCAAATGTAAAGTAAAAAATATAAAATATGCGACAAACAAGGTATGGATTTTGCTTTTTATGTTTGTAGCGAATCGATTATTAGAAGGCGGCAGTGATTCATATGAATTTAAATATCAACAATATACCGCAAGCTTCAAATACGCCGTCAGGCGAACCAGCGGGCGCAAAAAAAGCCGTCGAGCTTCACCATATCTTTTCGGCCGAAGTTCTCAACAATACGCGTCAGGCATTTGAAAAAATGCATAATTTAAAAATAATCGCCCCTAACGATTTTGAACGGGTAAATAAAATTATCGATAAAATCGTTACTGATAAGAACAATTGCGCTCCGGCGCCGCCTGCCGCGCTTGAAAATCGCGCGTAATTTCCTTTTAAGCATTAAGAGGTTTTATAAAAAGATACCGTCCCCGAAACGGAGACGGTATCTTTTTATGTGCATCTTGTTTTTTTGCCTTGAGCTTATCGGAAGGCGGCTAGCCTTCTATGACTTTTACATAAAACTCGCGCATGCGCGGGCCGTCGAATTCGCAAAAATAAACGCTCTGCCAGGTGCCGAGTATTATTTCGCCCTGGTCTATTATTAACGTGAGAGAAGGGCTGAAAATCGACGACTTGATATGCGCGGCGGAGTTGCCTTCGCCGTGGGCGTAGTTATCGTTGAATGGAACGGCCTTGTTGAAATAAGCGATCATATCGCTTACAACATCGGGGTCGGCGTTTTCGTTGATAGTGACGCCCGCCGTGGTGTGCGGCACGAATACCGTCATCAAACCGCTTTTTACGCGGCTTTCGGCGAGGGTTTTTTCGAGCTGACCGGTGACGTTTAAAAATTCGACGCGCCTGGAAGTTTTAAGCGAAAAAGTCTTCAGCATATACTTAGAAACGCTCCCACAGCGATTTAGCCAATTTTTGAGCTTCGGCCGCGATTTTTTCTTCGTCTATATTGAGTTTTAAGACCTTGTTGTGCATGAGCAGCTTGCCGCTGGCGATAGTGGTATCTACGCTCGCGCCGCCGATGCCGAAGCAAAGATGACCGAGGAAGTTATTTTCATCGAAGGGCGTGAACGGGATATAGTCGATGCAGATAACGTCGGCTACGTTTCCCGCTTTGAGCTCGCCAAGGCCGAGCCCGCTGAAATGGCGGTTGGCTATCTTCGGATTGTTGAATGGCAGAAGCGTCGTCACTTCCATGAAACCGCAGGAAGGATCGTTTTCGGCGAGGTGGCGTATCCACATTGCCGCTCTCATCTCTTCGAGCATATTTACGGTCATTGCGTCGGTGCCGAGGCCTACCAGTATGCCTTTTTTACGCATAGAAATTATATCGGCGGTGCCGACGGCGTTGTTCATGTTGGACTGAGGATTGTGCACTACCGCGGTGTCGGTTTCTTTTAATATTTCCATTTCGTCATCGTTTATGTGGACGCAGTGAGCGCAAATGGTTTTAGGGCCGAGTATTCCGAATTTTTTGAATCTCTGGACCACGCGCGTTCTGAAGTTTTTGACGTTGTAATCCTGGTCGGAAAGCGCTTCGGCCGTGTGTACGTGGAAGCCGCAGTTGAGGCCTTCGGCCGCTTTGACGGCCTTTTCCATTGTTTTGTCGCTGATCGTAAAAGATGCGTGGAGGCCGAAAAGGGCAGACAGTTGAGGGTCTTTTTCTTTATTGCAGCGTTTGATGAAGTTGGCGTTTTCTTCGATGCCTTCGGCCGCTATTTTATCGCCGTCGCGGTCGGATAATTCGTAGCAGAGGGAAGCGCGCAGGCCGGTTTCTTTAACGGCTTTAGCGATTACGTCCAGCGAGCCGGTTATGGCGAACGGGCTGGCGTGATGGTCGATAAGGGTTGTGGTGCCGCGCTTGATGGCGTTGATCATAGGAAGCAGCGCGCTGTAGTAGCAATCGTCGAGAACGAGTTTTTTGTCCAGGCGCCACCAGAGGTTCTTTAAAACTTCGTTGAAATCTTTGGACGGATCGGCTTTGCCGAGGCCGCATACGAGCGTGGAGTAGAAATGCATATGCGCGTTGATAAAGCCGGGCATTACGACCTTGCCGCGCGCGTCTATTACCGTGTCGTATTTATCTTTGAATTCGGCCGCCGGAGCGATTTTTTTTATCTTATTGCCTTCGATGAGCAGGGCGTGGCCGTGAAGGATTTTATTGTTGTCTCCCAGAGTTACTATGATACCGTTTTTAATTAATATTGTAGACATTTACTGTTTTTCCTCCCGTGTTAAATTGCATATTTGTTTTTTTTCGTAAAAGCTCTTAATTGAGCGTTTTTAGATGAACCAATAGTGATTAACGGCCGATAAAGGCCGTTAATCACATTTATGAGCACCCGTTATTTTATTTTCAAGGTTTTAGCATTCTTTGAGAGCGGCGAGTTCTTTTTTAGTGCGCGCCCTCATCGAAATTGCCCCGGTGAAGCATTTCTGCGAGCAGATGCTGCAGCCGACGCATTTTTCCGGGTCGGTGACGGGGAATCCTTTTTTGTCGTAAGAGATCGCGAGGTACGGGCAGCGTTTGCAATTGCCGCACTGCATGCACAGTTCGTGGTTGGATTCGGAGATTTTTTTGACCGGCGTTAATTCCATGAAGCCCGTTATCGGGTTTGGAAGAGCGCGGCCTATGAGCTCTTTCATCGATTTGATTCCGCGTTCCTGCATGAGATGCGATACGCCGGAAACCAGTTCGCTGTAGATGCCCACGCCGTGTTTCATGGCTATGGTGCAGAACTGGACGGTTTTTACGCCGAGGGCGAGGAAATCGGCTGCCGCTTTATAGTTCATGGGGCCGCCGTTTCCGGAAATGCTTAAGCCGAGGCCCGAAACGTTAGCGAGCGTGAGGTTGGAAATAGGCGTTACGCCTTCGCCGCTCATGCCTACTACCACG
>JAKPTH010000318.1 GCA_029571125.1 bacterium | reverse complement strand
CGGCGCAGGAAACGGTAATCAAAAAGTGGTTTCGCTTATCGGCGATTCTACGTTTTTCCACGGCGGCCTTCAAACTATAATCGAGTGCGCGGCTTCCGGCTCGAACCAGATCTGTTTTATTCTCGACAACGGCTGGACAGCAATGACCGGCCATCAGCCGACCTTCACCACCAGAGCTTTCGAACAAACGTCCGAAGCGCCCTGCGAAGCGTTGTCTATAAAAAAAATCCTGGAGTCCTTCGGAGTAAAACGCATTTATGAAGCCGATCCCTGCAGAATCAATAAGTTCAAGGCGCTGCTCAACGAATTGACCTACGGCGAAGCCGGATTTTCGGCGGTAATTATCAAGCGTGAATGCCGCCTGCAGGCAAAAAAGCGCGGCGAGATAAAAAAAGAAAAGGCGGCCGCCGCGAGCCGCGAATCCGCTGAAAAGTTCGAGATCATAAAAGACCGCTGCGCGGGCTGCAACGAATGCTATTCGGTACTCACCTGTCCGGCTATATTTAAAAACCGCGAAGGAGATCTATATATAAACCAGGATATTTGCGTCAAATGCGGCGTCTGCCGTCAAATTTGCCCCAACGGCGCCATCGCCGGAAGCGAGACGGCATATGAGCGTTAAAAATTTAATTATCACCGGAATCGGCGGCCAGGGGGTTTTATACCTCAGCGCAATCCTGCGCAGGGCTCTTGTAGAAAAGTACGGCGGCGTAACGGGCTACGATGTCCGCGGCGGCGCACAGCGTCTGGGCCACGTAGCTTCGGTCATACGCTTCGAAGACTCGCCCGGCGGTCAGCCGCGCAGGCTGGCGATAGACTTCGACGACGGCGCATGCGATTTCGCGCTGGCACTGGAGGCTTCGGAGCTGCTCAAATTCAACTCTAAATTAAGCGCCCGAAGCCTGGCGGTATCCGACGAATTCATAATAACGCCTACGAACGTCAGGCGACGCGACCAGGAGTATTTCGATTTCGCCTCTCTTAAGCGGCACTTTACGGCCATAACCGCGAAATATATTCACGGCGATTTCCGGGGCGCCGCCGGAAAAAACTTTAACGAACCGCTATCGGCCAACCTGATTATGCTCGGCAGGCTCATAAAGGAAACCGGAACGGCGCTCGAACTGGAAGATATCGAAACTGCCTGCGGCAAAGAAGAGTTTAAAATAATAAAATACGGATTCGAGGCTCTATAATGCTAATTTACGGACTGATGAAATACATAGAAAAAATACCCGCACGTTACGATCGAATGATGAATTTTTTGACTTTCGGCGGCCACGGGCGGTCGCAAAAAATAATCATGTCGACGATTTCAGACGGCATGCGCGTGCTCGACATAGGCTGCGGAAGCGGAGCGCTGGCCGTAAAATGCGCCGAAGCTGGCGCGGAAGTCGTCGCCGTGGATTCGTCTTCTCAGATGCTTTCGATACTCAAGAGCAGGATCCGGGGCGCAAAGTTCGAAAAGCGTATCACCGCGGTCGAATGCGGCTCGGCGTCCGTCGAT
>JAKPTH010000310.1 GCA_029571125.1 bacterium | reverse complement strand
AAAACCGGTTCCGACTTCAAGAAGGCTTGCCACACGGCCGTTTATCCATATATCGCCTTCGGTGGGATCGGTTATGCGGCTTAAAACTTTAAGCAGAGTGGACTTCCCGGCGCCATTACGGCCTATTATGCCTATACGGTCGCCGACTTTAATTTCCATGGCGATATTTTTAAGCGCCCAGAACTCTTCGGTTTCCGTATCCGCCGATTCATTCGAAAAAGGATGCATAAGAAGGCCGGCGGCGTTTTTTACCTTTTCAACGATCGCTTCGCGGAAAGTTTTATAACCGGACTGCCGCTCATGGCCTATTATATATTTTTTTCCAAGGTTTTCTATCTTAATCGCATAATCGGACATAAATCACTTCTTAAATTTAAATAACGTCGGCAAAAGCCTTTTCGGTATTTCTGAAATAGCTGAAGCCGAGCGCGAATAAAATCGCCGAAACGGCGAACGACATGCCTATGCCCGGCCACCATAAAGGCTGCGACGCCTCGCCGAGTATGGCCCAACGAAAACCGTCTATGACGCCGACTACCGGGTTTATAGAATAAAGCAGCCTCCATTTTTCGGGTACGATAGAGCTCATGAACCCGACCGGCGAAATATAAAGGCCAAATTGCACTATAAAAGGTACTATATAACGAAAATCACGATATTTAACCGTAAGCGCCGAAATTAAAAATCCCAGCCCCAGCGCCGAAAAAAAGGCCAGCATCAAAAAAGGTATGGTCAGAACGATGGTGACGGGAGGTATGAAAGAATACCACAAAATCATTATAACCAGCATGATGACGAATGCTATCAGAAAATCTATAAGGCCGACGATAACGGCTGAAGCCGGGATAATAATGCGCGGGAAATACACTTTCGATATCAGGTGAGAATTTGAAATAAGGCTGTTACCGCTGTCGGAAAGGGCGTTCGAAAAAAACTGCCACGGCAGTATGCCGGCGAAAACCATCACGCCGTATGGAGCTCCGTTGGAAGGCAGATTCGCGATTCTGCTGAATACCACCGTAAAAACCACCATCGTGACGAGCGGACGCAAAACGCTCCACAGCACTCCGATAACCGTTTGCTTATAGCGCACCAGAACGTCGCGCCATGCCAGAAATAAAAAAAGTTCACGATAGCGCCACAGGTCTTTAAAGTAATTAATTTCAGCCTTGCCCGGACTTATATGAAGAGCGTATTTATTATTTTTAGTATCTTCGGTAACCATGTCGTCTTTCTTCAGCGGACTCCGCTTCCTTCCCGGACGCGGGACCTTACTTGTAAAGCGTTATAAATATTGAATTATATTATACTTTGAACGGGCGGCGCAAGTCAAGATAATTAAATGATCAAAGCATATATTTTTCATACCACAATTCAAAAACGAATAAAAACCATAGCTTATAAGCGTTAACGCCGCGGTCGTTCAAATAGCCGTCCAGCAGCGAAGATACGGCGTCCGCGTCGAAAATCCCCTCGCGCTTTATCTTGCCGAAATCCAGATGCTCGCGGTAGCAGCCCTTCAATTCGTCGCGGAACCATTCGTAAACGGGCACGCCGAAGCCCTGTTTCGGCCTGTCGACTAGCTCGCGCGGAATATGCCTGTAAAGTATCTTTTTAAGGATATATTTGGAGACGCCGTTTTTATATTTTAAATCCATCGGAAGCCCGGCGGCGAATTCGGTTATCTTATGGTCCAGAAACGGGTCGCGCCCTTCGAGAGCCACGCTCATCGCCGCCCTGTCCACTTTCACCAGGATATCGTCCGGCAGATAGGTCTCAATGTCGAAATACATCATCTGATCGGGAAGA
>JAKPTH010000268.1 GCA_029571125.1 bacterium | reverse complement strand
CCGGGCACCGAAAACAGCATGAGCTCTCCGGCCGCTATAACGGCTTCCGGCGCGCTGTATTTGTATGTTTCGACGACCGGCCTGTTCAAGTCCATAAGATCGGTGTAGCTCAATTTTTTAAGCTCGACTCCGGGCAGCGTCTGATTGAGCGAGCTTTTGTAATTATCTTTGATTTCGCTTTCCTTGAGGCTTTTATTGCGGCCGCGTATGGAGGATTCCAGATGGCCGTCGAATTCGCGCACGCCGCTCACCGTTATGCTTTTATCGGCTTTAATGACGACTTCGCAGCTGGATTTTACGTTGCTGACGGGCATGCCGGAGCGCACCATGCGGCGCGCCTGTGAAACCAGGCAGTTGCGGCCGTGGTCGTCGGCCCTGAAAAACGGGAAGCGCGTATTTTGAGAGGTGCTGTCCAGGAATATTTCTTTGGAGTCGTACGACAGAAAAGAGATTTTATGGTTCGAATCTATGTGCGCCACTTCCGGGTCCCAGTCGCCGCCGCCGGCGAGTATTGCTGCAGGGTAGCAAGTGATACCCGCTATGCCGAGCATGGCGCCCATCAATATAGATTTATCGGTGCAGTCGCCGTATTTATTTTCAAAGACCTGTTTCGCCGGATGGCCGGCGCGTCCGGCCACCACGTCGCCTTTAATGGAAATATAGCGTATTTCCTGCTGGACGTAATGGTAAATCGCGGCTATTTTTTCGTCGCTGGTTTTGCAGTTTTTGGTGAGTTCGAGCGTTTTGGCTTTTAATTCGTCTGAAATCTGCGCCATATTTTCGCCGAGGTTTTTGATGTCCCATTCGTATATCTTGTCCCAGTTTTCGTATGCGGAGCACTGCACGCGGGGCACTACGTCTTTAAGCGGCGGCATCGAGGGTTCCTGGATTATTTCAGGCACGTTTACGGCCCTGAATATATAGGCGTCGCAGTCGGGTTTTTCTATAATCTCTGGTTTTTGTGCGTTTTTTACGGCCTCGAAATTTTTATCGTATATCCTGTCGAAATTTTTGGCTATCCACTGCAATTTTTTGCCCTTAGGCATGCGGACTTCGAGCCTTATTTCATAAGCGGGCTCGACGGAACCGAAGTAAATCGCGGGCGTGAAATACCCTTCTATAATGGGTTTGAATACGTTGCGCTCGATTTTATATTCGATGATGGAGCCTTTTTTCACGTTAGGCAGCGTGGCCGACATTATTTTATATGTGTTCGAGTAAAACTTCGCGCCGCGGAACATATCGCCGGTTTTAATATCCGAAAGGTCGAGATCGTAAACGGTTCCGTCTTCGGCTATGGTGCGTCCCATGAGTATCTGGGCCGATTCGCGCTCGAAGGCGTATCCTGTCGTTATATTGTTGTCTATGGCGCGGTCTTCGAATATTTTAAAGATATAATGCGAGCGCACTTTATATGTGCCGTCGGCGTTGAGGGTGTAGACGTCTTCGTCTTTTATTATGTAACCGCCGGCGTTGGGGAATTTTGATTTATCCGGCACTTTGCTTAATATTTCGAGTACTTCAGGCGATACGTCCGATTTGACTTTCTTTTCGGGTTCGGCCGCCGCGTTTTTTTCGTCGGAAAAATCTATATTCTTGATATCGGATATAGTTAAAACTTCAGAGCTGCCGGCTCTGTCGATGGCGAACCTGTTTTCTTCTCCGCTCAGGCAGCGGGCGGGATATGTTTTTCCGTCGCCGAGCGTAACGCTCATCGCGGAGACTTCCGCCTGATTTTTAGCCGAAAAAAAGCACAGAAAGATCAATATCAAATATAATTGATATTTAATCTTCGAGTTTTTCATAAAATCCACTCCCTTGTTTATGACTTATTTTAATCCGTTTTTAATTCGGGAACCCGGGGCGTTGAACACAGCAATATTATACATAAATTAACGCTCATTATCAATAAAAAATAAAAAAGCCTCCGGGAAAAATTTATCTCGAAGGCTTTTTTATTTTTTTATTAGGAGCGGTTATTATTTATCGTCTTTTTCTTTTTTATCGGCGTCTTCTTTTTTGTCTTTGCCGTCTTTATTTTCTTTGGGTTCTTCCTTGGATTCTTTAGCGTCTTTAGCTTCGGGTTTAGGAGCGTCTTTAGCTTCGGGTTCGGGCATATTCATGGCTTGCGCGCCTTCGGGTTTTTTGAATTCGGCTTCGTCTACGGGGCCGAATTTATAATCTTTGAAAACCGCTTCGGTTGAGACTTCGCCTTTTTCGTTGTACTCTATCACTTTAGTGTAAACGCCCTGTTTGGGGTCGTAGGTGGCGAG
>JAKPTH010000266.1 GCA_029571125.1 bacterium | reverse complement strand
AGCTTTGTAAAGCCGCGGTTATAGACGGCGTAGATACCCGCCCTTCTGAATTTTTCATATTCGTCCTTCGACTGGGCGGACGCGCCGTACTCGAAGACGGCCGAGATATCGCTCACCGCGTTTTTACGGCCGATTATGCCGTCCAGCATAAGATCGTTTTTCAGCTCGTTCGCCAGCACTCTTATTTTAGAGCCGGCTTTAGATATTATCGAGGCGATTTTACCGTCGATGGAGTCTTCCGGCAAAAATGCCGTATCCAGTGTAGCGCCGTTGAACGTGATATTGGCGTTAGGCGTGTTTACAGGCGAAGCCTGGCCGTAGTATTTGCCTTCGAACATTTCCACGAATTCGTGGTGAAAATTTTCGGCGAATTTTTCGTTGCCGCTGATAATCATGGCATAGTTATAGTCTTGATTCATTGGCTTATAGCTGAAATCGGCCGAAGAAAAATATATGGAATTGAAATCTATCATGCAGAAATTATGATCGAAACCGGCCGGGTTTTCCGCCAGCACGACATCTATGTTATAATAAAGGAATTGATCGACGTAAGAATTGGCGGCCGCTGAAGGCTTGTAAAGAATAATTTTTATCGGCAGCATCCTTTTGGTTCTTAATTCGATGAGCTTTTCTGCGACTTTTTTCGAATCGAGCGATCTTGCGCACAAAAATATAGAGCCCTGCGCGCGGTGAAGAAAGCCTATCAGCTTATCTTCTATATTGGTTTCCGGCGAAAAGTATATTTCTCCGGGCGGAAAAGCCACCTGGGCGAGCGCCGGCGAAACGTAAAAAAACGCCGCCGACAGCAATATTAGAAATGTAAAAAAAGCGCGCAAAAAAAAGGCGCGCCGGCGTAGCGAACCGCAAGGCTTATGACGGGGCGCGGCGGCCGGTCCGATTTTCCTGTTTTCAACGCTGCATTTATTAATCATCATTAATTCTTTTCTTTATTTATATGCCGTTTTCCTCTGGACAATTGCATTTTAGCCGGCCTTATACGTAAACTTTTTCGTAAACGTTGAATATCTTATTTTCCGGAAGGGCCAGGTTTCCGATGCGGTCGAGGTATTCGTCGAGTATTTCGTCTATTTCATCGGGCGATTCGACCAGCTTGAGCCGTTCGCGGAGCCTGGCCGAGTCGTACCAGCCCTTAGTGTACCACAGCAGCTGCTTTCTGAAACTTAGAACGCCGTTTATATCGCTGTAAAAAGTTCCCACGAGGCGGCCGTGGAGCTTCATTAATTTTATAACATCAGCTATGCTAAAGTCAAGCATTCTTTTGCCGGCCGCCTGCCTTAAAATATCGTTGAATATCCAGATGCGTCCCATGGCGGCTCTTCCTATCATCACGCCGTCGGCCCCGGTTATATCAAGAACCTTTTTTATTGAATCATATAGATTTATATCGCCATTGACGACCACCGGTATTTTAACGGCCTTTTTACATTCGGCCACATGATGATAAAGGGGGGTTCCGGAAAATCTCATTGAATACGTGCGCGCATGGACGGTTACCATTTCCGCGCCCAAATCTTCGGCCATTTTAACGTAATCAACGGCATTTATCGAATCAAGATCCCAGCCGAGCCTCATTTTAACGGTAATAGGAACGCGGTCTGCGCCGAATTCGGCGGAAGCGTCAACGCATGCCTTAATTATTTCACGCGCGAGAGCGGGCTGTTTCATAAGGTACGACCCTGAGCCCGAAGTTACGACCTGCTTGGCCGGACAGCCCATATTTATATCGATCAGTT
>JAKPTH010000264.1 GCA_029571125.1 bacterium | reverse complement strand
CCTTCCCTTAAAATCCCTTCCAACCCCTGATTCGCCTGACGCTTTATGCCTGTAAAATGCCGGCTTTTCTGACGCGGCTTTAATTCAGGTATGCTCTTTTTGCATTTGCCTCAAATTTATGCACTGTCTTTTCTTTTCTTTTCTCTTCTCTTTTTTTTCTTTTTTGCGGGACGCGCGCACGCGCGCGTCCCGGCTGCAATAATGGCCGGATGGTAAGCCGGCATTATACTTAATATCAAACATTATGGTGAATCAACTTATAAATATCCAAAATTGTCTTTAATCCTTACATTGGTGTAAATATTGTTTAAGTTGTTTTATGCTTAAAACAAAAAAAACTTTATTAAATAGTTTTTATATGATAAAATAACCGATCGATTACATAATAATCCGGTTGATTTTTAAATGAAATATCAATGATTAGAGGTCGTTAAATGATTATAGTTACGGGCGGCGCGGGATTTATCGGAAGCGCCATAATATGGAAACTCAACTCCATGGGTGAAAAGAATATAATAGCGGTCGATAACCTCGCCAGTTCCAACAAGTGGATGAACCTGCGCGGGCTCGCCTTCAGCGATTATCTTGAAAGAGACTCTTTTATAGAGTATATCAGGAATGGCTCGTTTAAAAACGATAAAATAGATTGCATAATTCATATGGGAGCATGCTCTTCCACAACCGAAGCCGACTGCCGCTATTTAATTAACAATAATTACGAATATACCAAAACTCTCGCATGGTACTGCGTTAATAACGGCATTAGATTCATTTATGCCAGCAGCGCGGCCACATACGGCGCCGGCGAAAACGGATTTTCAGACGACGACGCCGTCATGGAAAAGCTCCGCCCGCTTAATATGTACGGCTATTCCAAACAGCTTTTCGATCTGTACGCGCGCTCTAACAACCTTCTCGATAAAATCACCGGCCTTAAATTTTTTAACGTCTTCGGACCCAACGAATACCATAAAAAAGATATGAGAAGCCTCGTGAATAAAGCGTACTACCAGATAAAAGAAAACTCGTCGATCAGCCTTTTCAAATCGCACCTGCCCGAATATAAAGACGGCGAACAGATGCGCGATTTCATATACGTGAAACAGGCCGTGGACCGCGTGAGATTTTTCATCGAAAACCCCCATAAAAACGGAATATTCAATATAGGCAGCGGGACCGCTTCTACATGGAACCAGCTGGCGTCCGCTATTTTCAGCGCGCTTAAAATGAAGAAGAAGATTAACTACATCGATATGCCGGTCGAGATCCGCGACAAATACCAATATTACACCAAAGCCGAAATGTCTAAATTCGAAAACGCCTCCGCCGGCGCCACGCTCGAAACGTATTCGCTCGAAGACGCCGTGAAGGATTATGTTTTGAATTATCTGGAAAAGGGAGAAAAACGCCTCAGCGCACGGGACGATCTTTAACGCGCCGGAATGCGCACTGCCGCCTCCAGCTTTTCGAATCCCCTGAAACGCGCCCTGCCGTCGCTTAGCGGCGCGTAAGATACCGCTTCGGCCGGGCAGATGTTTATGCAGCGCAGACAGTACATGCAGTGGCTGGTTCTGACTGGATATCCCGTATCGGCGTCCATGCGGATCATTTTCATGGGACAGCTGCTCGCGCAAAGGCCGCATTTGACGCATTTTTCTTTTATGATGCGGCTGCCCATCGAAAATTTAAGAGTGGCGTAAAGCGCCTTTTCTACCAGGCCGCCTACGAGCTGGTCCATCTGCGGGACCGGCCCGGCTTCGGCCGGCTGGATTTGATCGGGAGCGGCGCCTGTTACTAAATTCACCGAATCCAAAAACGCTTTTATTTTCTTATTTATCCTCGGACGGCGGTATCTTAAATAAGCTTTTTGAACGCCCTCGCCGGCGATGAATTTAGGCATTACCGGCAGCAGCTCTGTATGAATTATGTGATCGTCGGCATGCCCTATTATGCGAAAACCCCTCGCCTCGAGAGCTTCCCTGATGTTTTTACGGAACCATACCGGCCCTTCCATGTGCGTGGCGAATGTGAACGCCTTTTTTCCGGTCTGGACGGGGATGAGTTTAATGAAACTCGAAAATACCGCCGCCGGCTCGAAAAAATAAACGGGCGAGCCGAAGCCTATTATATCGAAATTGGCGATATACCTGTCGAATTTATTGAAAGCTTCTATCACGGCCTCGTTTTTTATTTCATTTTCGCTCGAAACGAGCGAACCGACAGGAGTCTCCAGCGGAATGCGCGCCTGCGCTTCTATCATATAACGCGGCACCACGGGGGCCGCATGCCATACGGCCCTTAAATCGAAACGCTTTTCTACGTCTAAAAGATCGCAGCGATGGCCTCGCCCCGCGATAGCCGAAGCGAGACTTCTGGCGTAAAAAGCGGTGTTTCCGGTCGCCGAAAAATATACCAGCAGGATTTTCATATATCATCAATTCCTTATATACTAGATGTTCTTTTTTTTAAAATCATGGCCCGGCGCCATCGAATGCGCGCTAATATACGCTTAAAGCCCTATTTCCGAATGTATCGCCTGCATCGCCTTGAGCGATTCGTCTATGAATTCCGAAAGCGGTATTCCCATTTTTTCGACGGCCTTTATCCGGTCGCGGTTGGCGCCCGCCGCGAACCGCTTTTCGTTGAACCGCTTCATTATGAAATCGCCGTTGATCGCGGCGAGCTTTTTATCCGGATGGATAAGCGCGCCCGCGACTATCAGGCCGGTTACCTGGTCCGCGGAATATAACATTTTAGACATATTATCGCCCATGGGTTCGTCCTTGGGATGGTTGGCCACCGCTTCTATTATTCTGTCGGAAAACCCGTTCGCCTTAAGAATTTCAGCGCTTTTTTTACCGTGCAGCCCGGGACAGTCTTTAGTCATCTCTACGTCTATGTCGTGGACAAGACCCGCTATGGCCCAATCTGCGCCGTCTTCGCCGAAGCGCGCGGCGAAATGCTTCATTACCGTTTCAGCCGCGAGCATGTGCTTGATCAAGTTATTGTTTTTAACGTATTTTTTGACCAGATTTAAAGCTTCTTCCCTTTGCATCAGTGCCTCCGTGAAAAAAATATTATTAATTAATTTGGAGCGCGTGACCGTTTTAAACGGCCGGCTCCGACGATGCATGGCATGCAGCCCGCGGATAGCGAAGTTTCATGAGAACGGTATAAACCGCGAATGAAAGCGCGAGCCCTATGAACCATGAATTATTTACGACCACGCCGCCGAATGAATCGAAAAACAGGTCCATTACGAAAGGCGTTACGGAAACGGCGTAAGCCAGATATGCGATATAATTGACGCCGCCTATATAGCCGTAAAGCTTTGAATCGTCGGAGTATAGATCGTATATGCTTAAATAACATTTTCTGATTATATAGTAGTCGGCGATATAAAGCCCGGTAAGCGGCCCCAGAAAAGAACCGTAAGTGCCCAGCCAGTTGAAAATATAACCCGTAGGCTCGGCGTAAAGCTTCCATGGCATAATCACGAGCCCTATGAAACCCGTTATTAAAACGCCGTATCTGTAAGGAATGTTTTGCGGACTGAGGTTTGAAAAGATATTCGACGGGCCCACCACGTTAGCCGCTATATTCGTGGTTATTATCGCTATAAAAACCAGTATGCCGCCTAAAAGGCTTAACCACGGCATTTTAAACGCTACCACCGTGTAAACCGGGTTCCATATCATTTCATTAAATGCGATCATCGAGCCCAGCGTGCCGAAAACGCCTACCATCGAAAAGAACGCCATAGCCGGCGGGAGCCCTATTAGCTGACCCAGCGCCTGGTCTTTCTGACTGCGGGCGAATCTGGTGAAATCGGAAATGTTGAGCGCGAGCGGCGCCCAGTATGATATCATGGCGTTAAGCGACGGCAGAAACAGCTCGCCGAAAGATTTTGTGGCCGAGGCGCGCAGCGGCGCGAACTTTTCGCCTGCGCTGAGCA
>JAKPTH010000257.1 GCA_029571125.1 bacterium | reverse complement strand
CGCAAGCCGCTTTTCATAGCGGTAGATCTCGAAGGCGGCAGGGTCAACCGGCTCAAACCCGAGTATGGCTTTGCGGATTTCCCTTCGGCGCAGGCGCTCGGCGAAAAAAACGACCCGGATTACACCAGAACGGTTTCCGCAAGCATAGCCGTTGAAATTTCGTCGCTGGGATTTAATATAAATTTCGCGCCCGTAGCCGACGTAAACGTCAACCCTAAAAACCCGGTAATAGGAGCGCTGGGACGATCGTTTTCCGACAGCGCCGAAGTGGCGGCCCTCCACTGCGCATCTTTCATCTCCGGCCACAAAAGCCGCGGAATAATAAATTCCCTCAAGCACTTTCCGGGCCACGGAAGCTCCACGGCCGACAGCCATCTCGGCATGGCCGACGTCACGGCCACATATAAGGACATCGAACTTATTCCATACGAGAAACTGGTTAAAAACGGCGATATGGACATGGTGATGACCGCGCATATAATAAACCGCAATATAGACCCCTTATATCCGGCCACGCTTTCTTCGAAATATATAAAAGGCATACTCCGCACGCGTCTGGGCTTTAAGGGCGTCGTAGTTTCCGACGACATGCATATGGCGGCCATCAGCGCCAATTACGGTTATGAAGACGCTCTCGTGCGGGCCGTAAATGCGGGTTGCGACATTCTCATCATATCCAACAACAATTCTTTCTTCGACGATAACGCTTGCGAAAAAGCCATAGAAGCTATTTTTAAAGCGGTAAGAAAGGGCGATATACCCCAGTCCGCAATTACCGAATCTTACGAGCGCATAATGGCGATGAAAAATAAATACGCTATAACCAGATAAAAGCGCGGCGCACGGCGTTCATAAACCGCCGGCCATATTTTTATGTTGAATATTTACAGAAGTTTATGTTATAATATAAAGACTAAAAAAATCATAGGGGGGAATTTTCTTGTCAGACGATCTAACAATACATGACATTCTGATAAAAGACCTGCCGAAACACGAAGCTAAAACCGTCAGAATAAAAGGGTGGCTCTATAACCGGCGTCACAAAGGCAAGCTGGCGTTCCTCGTGGTGCGCGACGGCAGCCAGATGTGCCAGGCGACCGTATTCAAAGGCGACGTTACCGAAGAAGTTTTCGAGCTCTGCGCCCAGAAGCTCACCCAGGAATCTTCGATAATAGTCGAAGGCGTAGTCCGCGCCGATCAGCGCGCTCCGCTCGGTTTCGAAATATCCGTTAAAAACGTCGTCGCCGTTCAGATAGCCCAGGAGTATCCAATCCAGCCCAAAGAACACGGCGTGGACTTTTTAATGAACAAACGCCATCTGTGGCTTCGCTCGTCAAAACAGTGGGCCATGATGCAGATCAGAAACGAATTTTTAAAAGCGACCCGCGATTTCTTCTACGACAACGATTTCACATGCATAGACGCGCCGATATTTACGCCTTCGGCTTGCGAAGGCACCACCAACCTCTTCGAAGTCACTTACTTCGAAGATAAGGCCTACCTTTCGCAGTCAGGCCAGCTTTACATGGAAGCGGCAGCCATGGCCATGGGCAAGGTTTACTGCCTCGGCCCGACTTTCAGGTCTGAAAAATCCAAGACCAGACGGCATCTGACCGAATTCTGGATGATCGAGCCGGAAGTCGCTTACGCTACGCTCGACGATATAATGGTCCTGGCCGAAAACTACGTTTCATACGCCGTCGGCCGCGTGGTGGAAAAATGCAGGCCGCACCTTGAAATACTCGAGCGCGACATAACCAAGCTCGAAAATATCAAAGCGCCCTTCTACAGGCTTTCTTACGACGACGCCGTAAAATATTTAAAGGAGAAAGGAATGCCGTTCGAATACGGCAACGATCTGGGCGCGCCCGACGAAACCGCCATATCCGAAAATTACGACAGGCCCGTTTTCATACACCGTTATCCCACGGCCTGCAAAGCGTTTTATATGGCGCCTGATCCGGAAAAACCTCATCTCGCACTCTGCGCGGATCTGATCGCGCCGGAAGGCTACGGCGAAATAATTGGCGGCAGCCAGCGCGCCGACGATATAGACTACCTTCTGAAAAAAATAGCGGAGCACAAGCTGCCGGCTGAAATATTCGACTGGTACCTCGATTTAAGAAAATACGGATCGGTGCCTCATTCCGGTTTCGGCCTCGGCATCGAACGCACTCTTTCGTGGATATGCAAGGTCCCTCATGTGCGCGAATGCATACCGTTCCCGCGCCTTATGGAAAGAATATACCCTTAATGCCGGGAGAAGCGGCTCGACCCAAGCGGGCATCTCGCAATCAAGCGCGCCGGCCTCGAGGCCGGCGCCATATTACGGAGGCAAAAATGAAGCTCGACTTCAACAGAGTATTTCAAATTCTAGTCACTGTCGTCCTTATCTACGTAATCTTAATTTTAAACACTATTTATCAGGGAAAGCCCTCGCTCGCCCAGAGCGGATCTTCGACTTACGTTTCGCAGGCGCCGGAAGTCCCGACCTTTCCGGTTAAAATAACCAACCTGGAGCAGTTCAGCCCGAAGTTCGTTTCGGCTTTTTCCGTCAATAAAGAAAACCAGTTCGTCGTAGTCGATAACCTTAACAGAAGCATAGTTTTTTATGAAATCACCTGGAACGGCCCTACCGCTTCCATACAGGTAAAGGCCAACACGGGTTTTTAACCTATAAATTATGGATAAAGAAATAAAAATAAACTCATTTAAAAATATTGCTGAAAAAACGCAGGCTTCCGGCGATTCGGTTTCGAAGGCCGGCCGGGGATTTTGCGTTTTGATTTTCGCCGTCGTTCTGGCGGCTGCTTTATCTGCGCCGCCGTCTTTCGCCGCGTCTATAAACTCTCTCGCCGGATTTTCGTCCGACGTAAACGATTACACGTTCGAATTTTACGACGCCGACAACGGGCTCATAAACCCTTATATCACCGCTCTCGCCGGCGACGGCAAAGGCGGTTTATACGTTGGAACGTGGGGCGGCGTGATGAGGTTCGACGGTTCGATCTTCTCTAAAATAGAAGGCGCGGGCGGAAGGGTAGAAGGCGTCGCGCCACAGTATATAAGCGCCCTTTATTATGACGCTCCGTCTGAAACGCTCTGGATAGGCTCTATGTTCAACAAGAACGCCGGGCTGTTCAAATACCGCGGCGGCCACTTTACAAGGTACTCGGCTCTCGACGGCCTGCCTTCGGACAATATCAGTTCCATCTGCGCCAGCGGCGGCAAAATTTACGCGGGAACATGGGGCGGCGGCGTCGCAGTTTTCGATCAGAACCGCTTCAAAACGCTTTCAAAGAAAAACGGCCTTTCAGACAACTACATAAGCTCGCTTGCATATAGCGAAAAAACCGGATCGCTCTGGGCCGGCTCAAAATTCAGCGGGGCCAACCTCATAAAAGACGGAAAAGTAACGATAATGGACGACCACACTTCGACTCTTGTAAACAATTACGTCCACCGCATAGTTATCGACGAAACTCAGAACACGGTTTATTTCGGCACTTCCGGAGGAGTTTCAAAATTCAACGGCGCCGCGTGGCAGAATATAATAACCGGACCGGACGCGTTGTGCAACAATTTTATAAAAGACATTCACATAAGCAATTCAAAATCATACGACAAGGCCGTATTATATTTCATATCGTCCGGAGATTTATCGATTTCCCGCGACAACGTTTTTTACAACGTCAATATAAAAAAATTGAGCGGCCGCGACTTCGAGTTAAACGCGGTATACGCCGATGAAAATTATATATACTTAGCTACAGACAGGGGGTTGTGTAAAATTGGCAGAAGATAATAAAAGCGCATTCAAAATACCTCGCAAAGAGGTCAATGTAATGAAAAAACCCAAGGAGCCGCTCGGAGTCGTTGTAGTAACCGAAAAATACCGCATAGTCGGCGACGTGCATCTCACCGAAAACACCAGGCTCTCCGATATGCTCAATATCGACACCAGCAAAAAGGACTTCATCCCCATCACCAACGCCAGGATTTACTCGGCGATGGATGAAAAGCTTCTATTCTCGAAAGATTTTCTTTTAATAAACAGGCAGTACATCATTACCGTTTATGTTGAGGAAAGCTCTTACAAGCAGATAAAAGAAGTCATTTCGGTTGCTTCCACTCTTATTTCCCAGCGGCAGTTCGACGACGCCATAATTGAAGCCAAACGCGCTCTCAATATCAATAACAGCGATCCCGAGGCGCATTTCGTCCTGGGCATCGCATACGCCAAAAAAAGCATGCTTTCGGAAGC
>JAKPTH010000238.1 GCA_029571125.1 bacterium | reverse complement strand
CAAGGGCGTGCTGGTTATTTCTACCGTCAATCAAGAATTCAGCCAGTTGCTCAAGCTGAGCAAACTCACGGATAATTTTAAAATGTTCGAAACGATAGAAAAAGCTATGGCTAAATTCACTAAAAAATAAAAATCAGGGGGGAAGTCATTAAATGCCTAAAAGAATACTTATAGTCGACGACGCTTTGATAATGCGCATGATGATAAAAGACATTCTAACGGTATCCGGCGGCTATGAAATTTGCGGCGAAGCGGCTGACGGCCTGGAAGCCATAGAAAAATACAAGGAACTCAAGCCCGACCTGGTCACGATGGATATAATAATGCCGAAATGCACGGGCATCGAAGCCTTAAAAGAAATTATAAGAAACGATAAAAGCGCCAAAATTATAGTCATCACAGCCATCGACCAGCGCGAAGCCCTTATGGACGCCATAAAAAGCGGCGCAAAAGATTTCATAGTCAAACCGTTCGATGAAGAAAGAGTCATTTCGGCCGTTTCGAAAGCCTTAAAAATTTAAAGGGCGGTGTGATCGATATGGAAAAAAATAAAATATCGGCCCTTGTTGTAGACGACTCTCCGCTGATGCGAAAAATTATAGCCGACATTTTAAACGCTTCGGGCAGAGTGAACGTTTTAGATACGGCGCAGAACGGGCAGATAGCGCTGCAGAAAATCGAAGCGCTGAACCCGGACGTAATTACGCTCGACGTAGATATGCCGGTCATGGACGGTTTCACCTGCCTTAAAAGCATAATGGAAAATAAGCCGCGGCCGGTCGTAATGTTAAGCGGCCTGACTCAGGAAGGCGCGCTTCTTACCATACGCTGCCTCGAAGCGGGGGCTTTCGATTTCGTTTCAAAACCTCTCGGCGGCCTTTCAAAAGATATCGAAAAAGTTGCGTCAGAAATCATAGAAAAAGTCGTCGAAGCTTTTAATAACAAGCACAGGATCGCGTTAAAAAAACTAACGCAGAAGCGCGAACCCCTTATAGAGCCTATTAAGCCTATTATAGCTCCCGAGAAAAAAAGCCTTATGGCGCGGCCGGCCGCGAGCGTCTCGTCGTGCATCGTCGGAATAGGCATATCCACCGGAGGGCCGGTGGCGTTAAGGCAGGTCATCCCAATGCTGCCTCCGGATTTTCCGGCCACGGTTCTGGTGCAGCACATGCCTGACACTTTCACTAAAGCCTTCGCAGGAAGGCTTAATTCAGAATCGCAGGTAGAAGTCAAAGAAGCCGAAGACGGCGATCTTATTAAAGTCGGCAGGGTGCTTGTGGCTCCAGGTAATTTTCATATGCGCGTAAAAAAAGACCGCGGTTTTTTAAAGGTAAGCCTTTCAAAAGAAGATCCCGTATCCGGCCACAGGCCGTCGGTAGATGTTTTATTTAAATCGCTCGCCGAAGAAGTCGGCGCAAAAACGGTAGCCGTGCTCATGACCGGAATGGGGCGCGACGGCGCGACCGGCCTGGGTCTCATACGGCAGGCGGGCGGCCATACGCTGGCCCAGGACGAAACGTCATGCACGGTTTTCGGCATGCCGAAGGTGGCCATAAAGGAAAACGCCGCCTGCGAAGTAGTCCATCTTTCAAAAATAACGGCCAGACTTTTGTCTTTAACCAGTCAAAAATAAAATAAATAAACGAGGAGCAGTCGCTAAATGAAAATCGAGTATATCAACCCGTTTCTTGAAGCTTCAGTGTATGTGTTAGAGCAGTTCATGCAGGGAGTCAGCATTGAAAAAACCAAACTCACGGTCATTTCAGAGCCGCTCGCCTCTCTCGGCGTGGCCGCTCTCGTGGGTTTAACCGGGCAGCTCAAAGGGCGCGTAATTTATGATATGACTCAGGAAACCGCCCTGCAGGTAGTATCGAAGATGAATTTCGAAGAATTCAAAGAATTCAACGAACTCGCCCGCTCCACCATAAACGAACTTTCGAACATGATAACCGGAACCGCAGTGGCAAAGCTTTCCGGCCTCGGCTATAAGTTCGACCTCACGCCGCCGTCGCTTTTTACCGGAAACAAAGTTCTCATAACCGACGCACTGCAGTTGAAACATCTTGTAGTTCCGGTTATAACTCCATGCGGCACTATATTATTAAACCTCGGGCTGACCGACAAATAATCCAGGAAACGAAGTGATGTAAATGCTTTACGAAAAGCTTAAACCTCTCATAGAAAAAACGCTCGGATTTCACGTTAAAAATGCCCCGGGCGTTATAATGGGAGTATACATGGTCGATTATGCTTACGAGCTGCTGGACTCTATTTATCCCGACCGTAAATCGTACACTCTCAACGCCATATGCGAAACCAGGGTATGCCTCATAGACGCGATCCAGGTTTTAACCGGCTGCACCGTAGGCAATAAGTACCTGCGCCTCGACGCGCTCGATATGGGACGTTACGCTCTCGTGCTCTACAACCGCGATACGTCGATCGGTTTCAGGGTGTATATGGACCTCGGCAAAATCGATAAAAACGTATATCCTGAGCTTTTCGCATTTTTCAACAAGAGCCGCGACTATAAAAGCGCTTCGCGGACTGCGCTTTCCGAAAAAACTATCGCCGAATTTTATAAAGCCGAAAGAAGCGTGCTTTCGTTTCAAAAAGTAAAAGTGAATCTGCCCGCTAAAGACGATTTAGCGCCGGCCGCCGTATGCGGAACGTGCGGCGAATCTTTTCTTATCGCTTGCGGCGATGATCTTCAAAATCCGGTATGCGGCTATTGTTCAAAACTCGCTCAAAATAAGGCCTTGCCGTTTCAGGTTACGGAGTGATATTGCGCATGTCTAAAATTTTAGCCATAGATATAGGCATGGGAACTTCGGACGTTTTTTTGTACGATTCCGGAAAAAATATGGAAAACTGCATTAAATTCGTCGTACCGACGCCGCTTAGAAGATATTTAAAGATGCTCAAGGGCGTCGGCTTCGAAAACAAGCGCAACATATATATATGCGGCGAAACCATCGGCGGCGGCCCTCTGGCGCACAAGCTGACCACGCTCATAGAAGACGGAAAAGCCGACGTTTACATAACGCCAAAAGCCGCCTACACGGTAAAAAACGACCACGACGAAGTCAGGGATATGGGCTATAAAATCATCGACGAAACCATTTTCGACATATTCAAAAAATATCCGGCCCAAAATTTTATTATCGATAACGACGATATCTATATGCGCTTTACCGAGTTCGAAGCGCCTTTTTTAAGGGAATTCTTTGCCAACAGCGCAGAAAACATAGACGAATTCGACGGCATCTGCGTATGCGCGCAGGACCACGGCCAGTGCAAAAA
>JAKPTH010000196.1 GCA_029571125.1 bacterium | reverse complement strand
ATGTCTGTCGGGCAAGAAGCTGATCCAAAGCCATGGATGGGTGAGAGGTCGGGGCACGGAAGCCCCAATGCCGCACGCGCCACGGACGGCTACGGCGTGCGGCGCCCGAGCACGAGCGGCAAAAATCCCGGAGGGATTTTTGAACGAGTCCCCGAAAAAAATTGTCTGACGCCCTGCCCGAAGCGCCATCTGGCAATCAAATAATAACAACGGGTATGGAACGGTCGGAAAAATATTTTCTGACCGCTTCTATTTTTTCGGGGAGCGCGAGGTAATGCGCCGGTTTGACCTTCATGATGACGCAAGCAGTGAAGTGCTGGTCTTTTTCTATTTCGGAGAGTTTTTCGGACGCGGCCGAAACCGAAATCAACACGCACGGCGTTTCGGCCATTACCACCACTGAAAGATACCAGTCGAGAACGGTTTTCATGACGTTTTCGGGCGGCGCGCCTTTGATTATTTTCTGGACGAGCGCTTTGAAATCGTTGAAATTCATGCCCAGCCTGATGGAACGGATAACGGTTTCGCGTGTTATATCGAAGGTAAAGATATTATCGAAAGAAAGAAGATTGGAAAAGCATAATATTTTGATATACTGCCCGATATCTAAATTTTCGCATATAAGTTTGAAATCGGGCGTGAGAACCGCCGAACGACGAACGATCTTCTTTTTGGCGTTCATATCGGCGGCGATATTTTCGAGCGTCGGAAACAGTATGTTATAAACCTTTTCGCCGAAGGGCGAAAGCTTTAAATATACCGGCTGAAGATTGGAGTAAATAACTTCGCACACTCCAAGGCACAGCAGGAACTTTACTGCCGAATCCACTTCGCCCGCAGGCCTCTGACATGACTTTAAGTTATAGTACAGGTCCGGCTTCAGTTTTTTGACGAAGCCTTCGAGCATATCGTCTTTTCCGCCCGCGACGGTTTCTTTGATGAAGCGTTCCACGCACACGGCGAGCCAGTCGGTTTCGCTGTAGCGGTCGAGTTTTGAATAAAGCCCGGCAACTATGGAACTTCTTTTGATTTCACTGAGCAGCTCGGCCGAGTCTATGAACTTGCGTATGGTATCGAGCATTGGAAAGCGGCCGCGCATGTCTTTGACGGCGTTTTCAAAAAGGTCGGCGGCTTCTCTGGTCTGACTGATGTCGCGCGCCACGGCGAGGTATAAATATTTGATAAAATGAAAATACGGGTCCAGATAGACGCGCGACATTTTAAACGAATACTCGAAATCGGGAAGCGAGGTAAGGTATTCTTTTATCTCTAAATTTTCGTTTCTTTGAAAACCAGACCTGGTATTGAAAAATTTAAAAAATATCTGGAAAATTTCATCGGCCACCGCAAAATAATCTTTTTTTATGTTAAAGATAAAGCCGCACTTTCGGAAGGGGTCTATTTTTTTGAGATTTTCTTCGCCCTCGATGCGTATGAGGCCGTTTAAAGGGTTGGACAGAATAAGCGATTCAAAATAATTTTCGCTTTCGCTCGTAAAGTTGTTCCTTAAAAAATTATTGATATTTTCGCTTTCGCCGAAGTATTCGACGATTTTTCTGCAGAAAGTTCTCTTCTGGCCGGCTTCGGAAATATGCTTTATGGTTTTGCTCTGATTGTAAAATCTTATTATTTCTGAATAATTAGCGGCGTTCAACGCCAGGATCAAATCTATAAATTCCATATTATAACAGCACCTGTCGGATAAAATATATAAATATTACTACATTCGAATATTCGTCGTTTGTTTTAAGTTTTTAAAGGCTGGAGTTTTTATGGCTGATCCTGTTGATTATAATTTCTCTCTCGCTTCTTGCAGGACTCAGCGGATTGACGGCAAGCGCCCGGTCATAGCATTGCAGCGCCTGATCGAATCTGGAAAGCGTTTAAGGATATCGCCTTTAGCGGCCCATGCCTGATCGTTTAATTTATCGATCTCGATTATTTTATCGAGGCACGCCATAGCCTCTTCCTGACGGCCCAGACTCACAAGAGTTTTAGCCCTGTCGGACATTACGTCGACGTCGCGCGGATCTATTTCGAGCGCGTTTCGGAAGCATTTAAGCGCCTCTTCGAACTTATGCGTAACGCAGGACGCGACTCCCTGCTCGTGAAGGGCGAGACCCCTCAAGTGCCAGGCCATGAGACTGCGGTTATCGATGGCGAGGGCGCGGTCGTAGCATCTGATGGCCTGCTGGTAATTAGAGCATTTATGGAGCGCGTGGCCTTTTTTAAGCCATGCGTAAAGATCGTCGGCCTTTAATTCGATGGCCATGTCGTAACATTTAATGGCTTCTTCGTGGCGGCCGGTTTTGATAAGCGCTGCGCCCTTATCGTGGAGCATTTCGACATCCGCCGGCGAAAGCGCTATAGCGGCGTCGAAACAGCCGATAGCCTCTTGGTGCCTGTTGATCTTAACGAGCGTAAGGCCTTTATGATAAAACGCGCTTATAAAATCTGAATCGTAGCCGATAGCTTTGTCGAAACATTCCAGCGCACCCGCATAATCGCCGATTTCGCTAAGAACGACTCCTTTGATATAGGCCATGTCGGCGTATTCGGTGTCGCATTCGAAATGATTGCACGTATCGGGATTTTTAAGCTTTTCAAGGCACATCTGCTTGTAGGCGCGGGCGTCTTGATTGCCGAAATCGGCGTCTAGCGCGCGGTCGAAGCAGCCGATAGCGTCGGCGTGGCGGCCGAACATGCTCAGGTTGAGGCCGAGTTCGATCCAGTTGGCCGTGGAAGCGCCGGAAGGCGCATATGCGGTTACGTTATTTTGAAGATAATTTTGCATCGAAAGACCGTCTTTTTTTTACCTTTATTATAAAAATCTTCATAAACTCAAATCATTAGCCGGTTTCAAGGAATGGATACGATGAAACCGACTAATTTTTTTTATAATATAATTATAAATCCCAAAATGAACTTTGTCAATGACTGAACGAAAATTTATTCTTTTTTTGAATATTTATCCTGCTGTTTTTTCATTCCGTCGGTAAAATCTCCGATTACCTTGCCGAGGTGTTCCATATACTTCATCATCTTATCGTCGTCGATGACTTTCTTTTCGTTTCTGGCCATGGTTTCGTCGAGAATACCCTCTATCTGAACGTTCATTGTTTCGGTGGTTTTATCGGCGAGATAATTGAGCGTGGAATCGATTCTTGAAAAACCTTTTATTTCGAGGGCCGTTTCCATGATCTGGTAAATGCCGGTAAAAACTTCTTTTAAATTATCTATTTTTTCGGCCGTTTTAATCTTGGACTGCGTGAGGGCGTCGATCGCCTGATAAAATCCCTTGGCGTGATGACGGACAAGATTGATGGCTTCGGAGGCGTTTTTAACGATTTCAAAATAACTGGTTTCGTTCAGTCTTGCCTGATCGAGCTCACGGCCCAGGGCGGTTTTTTGTTCTTCGAGCTTTGGCCTTTCGGTTTCATTCGATTCGCGCAGGCGCCTGTCGACATCTTCTATTTCTTTTGAGATGCGTTTGACTTCTTCGCGCCAGTGCTCATATTTAGGCTGGTTGGAGTTCAGCTTTTCGACTATGACTTTTTCTTTCTGGGTTAAAGCGGAATACATTTCGGCGTTCTTGGCGATCTGCTGATTGAGCGATTCAACGGTGCCGTTGGCGTAAGCGAGAACGGTCTGCATGGAACCGGCTATATTCTGACTTTTGATTCGGTCCAGGCGGCTCGCGTTCGCCCACTTGGAAGCGCCTATCATGAACCAGAATTTTTCGAGGCCCTGATAATCTTTTGAAGTGGCGACCTTGCGGCCCAGATTTTCGAGCTCTCCAGTAAGTTCTTCTATGAGGTCCTGCATGTCGTGCTGGTATTCCTGGCCCTGGACTATGGCGTTATCGAGAGCTTTAAGCTCGCCGACGTTGAATTTTTTGCCGTCTTTAGACATTTTTTTCACTTTGTCTTCGGAAAGCATTTCATCCAGCTTTGTTTCGTACTGCTTTCTCGAATCGTCAAAAGTCCTTTTAAGCTCGACCGTCTTTTGCTGCATTTTATCTATTTTCTGCTTGTGAGATTTAAGGAAATCCTCCGCTATGCCGGACATAATCTTACCTCCATAACGATTTTGGAATTTAAAACAATAAAATTATTATACTTGATAGGTTATATAAAGTCAAGGCATTTTATGGCGTGCGGCTATAATCTTATCAATTCCTGAACCGATATATATAGAGTATGAAAGTGTCTTCGACGAACAAGGCTATAATAGCAACGGTCCTTTCGGCGCTCTGCGCGGTTTTATGCCACGCGGCCGCTTTCGCGCTTGAAATAAGCGAAGGCCTCGCCCTCGACGGCAGCAAGGTTATATCTTACAAAATGTCGTCGCTTTTGAGCGAAAGCAACCGCGTGGACCAGAATCTGAAGATAAACCTGAAAGGCAGCATAAACGAAAATTTAACGACCGATCTGAAGATAGACGATTCCCTGGCCGATAAAGTGGAAAAAATGTATTTCGAATACGACAACGAAAAAATGAACGTGGTAGTGGGCGATATAAACTTTTCACCGATAACGCGCTTCGGCCTGAGCGAAAAAAAGATGCGCGGTTTTCTCGCCAACTTCAACACTCCGGCGTCGAAAAAAGAAAACAACCTGACCCTTATGTATTCGTTCGAAAACGGACGCCCCGAAAAAGATGTTTTCATGGGCGAAGGCCGCACCGGCCCTTTCAAGTTATCAGGCGATAAACTTATGCCCCAATCCGACCGGGTCTATATCGACGCGGTCCTTAAAAACCGCAACATAGACTACGGTATCGATTACGACAACGGCATACTTACCTTCAACGAAGAAGTCCCGCTCGGCGCTGAAATTAACGTTCTTTATTCCGTGCAGACCGGCTTCGACAACCTCAACCGCCATTCCTTCGGCGCGTTCGCGGAAAACGACCTGAGCAAAGTGGGCGCAACGCGCGTAGGGTTCGTACGAACCGAAGAAGAGCTCCAGAACAGTTTTGTAGCATCACGCGCTCGCACGGAGTTTAATTTAAACCAGGATTTCACTCTTAATGAAAAGCTGACAACCAACCTCGAATATTCGCGTTCGTTCAAAGACTCCGTCAATTCTGACGAAAGCGACGCAAAAGACGGAGCGGCCGTGTCGCTGAACACCAAACTCGCCGCCAGGTATTTCGACACTAATTTCAAATTTTCAAGCGTGGAACCCGCATACAAACCGTATCACAACGGCTATATCAAAACAGGCAAAAAAAGCGAAGTTTTCTTCGACCTGCGTCCTGAAAGAGGCCCTGAAATCCTGAATAAGCTCAACGGCACGTTCGGCTACTCCAGGGCCGAGCCCAGGGATTCCGCCGCGAGCGCCTTTACGAACGAGGAAGATAAATTTTTCGGAAAATTTTTATATAACTTCAACGACCGGGTGAGCCTGAACACCAATTTCCAGAACGGCACGGCCGGCGATATAAAAGACGTAAAACTAAACGCGCGCTCATCGAAACTCAATATAGAAAACGGCATTTCGCGACAGACCAGAAACGGCGGCGCGGACGAATTGAACAGCCTTTCGCTAAGAGCGTCGAGCTTCCCGATTAATAAAAACGTATATTTTGTCGAATATAATGACAGCAGTTTAAAATCGAGCTCCATGGTAAAAGACGAAAACAACGATTTTAATTTCAAGATGAAAAGAAAAATGAGCGACGACGTTTCGCTCGGCTACTCGCTTATCGACATGAACCGCAAAAATATCGCCGAAGCCGAATCTCAGGCCACCGAAAACAGGCTCATGCTCGATTACAATTACAGCCGCGGCCTTGCTCTGTCGGCGCAGGTGGCCAGCCGCGACGAAAAAAGAAGCTTCGCATACGAAACGAGCGCAGGGCTGAAAGGCGCGCTTTTAGGGGCCAAATATTCGCCGCTCGATTTCGTGAAGCTCCTTTTCAAACGTGAAATATGGGATTCGCAGCTTCGGACTCGCGGCTTAAACTTCATGAAAATAGAGGATTCGTCGAAGGTAATTATAGCATGGCCCGACAGGCCCTACTCGCTCGAATTGAAAAATTATATTAAAACGCCCGAATACGATCTCGACTCGGGCGCAATAAGGGGAAAAAAGGTTTCCAACGCGGCGCAATTCAACCTCAAAGCCGGCTCCAGGCTAAAATTCTGTTCGGAATTATCCCAGAGCGTGGAAGAGAGTTCTTTGAGCCCCAAAACCAACACGGCGCGCCAGGAAGTAAAATATAAGGTAAACGACGATATAGATTTTTTCCTTAACGTAGAGCGTGAAAAATCTTTTATAACGAATATCAGCTCGATTTTCAGGCTCGAAGCCAAACTTTAAAACGCCCGCGGCAAAGCGGAACATGAAATCTAATAACTAAATAAAGGATTTTAATGAAGATGAAAATAGATAATATCATAAAAACATTTTTTATATATGCTATTATAATAATATTGTCTCACTGCTCGGCATGCCGGGTCCACGCGCAAACCGGCCCCGGAAGCGTCGTTATAAACTCTGCCAGGGTGCTTACCGGCGCGCTTACCAATCTTTCATTCGGCATTTCTTACGAAGGCGCGGATTCCATTTACGAAGTGCAGATAACCATTCCGCACAGCTGGCGGTTCACGCCGGACTTTCAAAACGTGGTGCTCGAAGGCCCGGGCATGAGCCTGGCTGGCGTATATAAAATAGAAGGCTCGGGGTATCAGAACAGGGAATACGTTGTAAGAGTGGCCGGTTGCACGATCACTTCGGGCAGGGCCGCTCAGATATCGCTTGTAAATTTGACGGCGCCCATGTTTATAGCTTCGAACCAGTCGCCGCTCAATAAATTCAATATCAAAACGAGGATCATAAATAATGCCGCGGCCGACATCGCTTCGAGCCCCATATTCGAAACCTATAACCCGCAGGCGGTATCGCCCACGCTTCTCATAAACGAAGTGGCCAATAAAATAGGCGCCAACGGTGACTTCGTGGAAATTTACTGCAAAAACGACGGCAATCTGGGTAACGGCGTAGATTTGAACGGCTGGCAGATAACCGATCTCGCACAGACTACGGCCGATAAAACACTGGGGCCGCTTATAATAAAAACGGGCAACTACCTTTTGCTTAAATACAATTCCAATCACGCCGACGACATATTTCCATCGCTGAATGTAATAAATACTTACACGGCCAAAACCGGAATCAACGACGACGGGTTCATGATGATCGTTCAAAACTCTCAGTCGCAGATAAACGACGCTCTCGTATGCTCGCTTTCCACATTCGATCTCAACTACAACAATATGGCTTACCTGAACTCAAAAAAGCAGTGGATCGGCATGGACAAAAAATCGGCCGTCAATATTGACGGCATGGAATCGGGATATTCGGTTGCGAGAATCCCGAATCTCCCCGATACCAACTCCAAAGCGGACTTTTCGCTTATGAATTACCAGACGCCGCTCAAATATAACGGAAATCTGGGCGTAAGCGTTAAAATACTCATAAACGAATTCAAGGCGGCATCGACGGATAACGACTTCATCGAATTGTACGTCGCCGACGACGGCTCAGGCGGCGGAGGCACTGACCTGGCCGGCTATGAAATATCCGACGGCGTCAATTTTAAATATATATGCCCTGAAAATTCGGTGGCCCGCACCAACGATTATATAGTCATAAACTTCAATTCGCCGTCAAGCGGCGTGATATCGAAAAGTTCGAATACGATAAATATATCGAGCTCGCTGACGGGGCTTTCAAAAGTTTTCGGCGCGCTCACGGTTAAAAGCTCCGCGTTGAAAATCCTTGACGCGGTATGTTATTCCGCCGGACCGATCCCTAACGAAACCAATAAACAGACTTTAAAAGAATTAATCGCCGCCGGGCATATAATCGATATGAACCCGCCCCTGCTATACGACGACTACGACTGCGTTTCAATTAAAAATCAGCCGTCGAATTCCTCTTTCGGCCGCAACGACAGGAGCGCCGACACAAACTCGCAAACGGATTTCATTAACTTCGTAAAACCGACGCCGGGAAAACCTAATATAGCCCAGGGCCTTCCGATCGCGCTAACCTGCGACCGCACTGACGATATAATATACGCAAACGCCGATTCGGAACTTAAAATTACGGTTCGCGCCATCGACGTTACCGGTGAAACGGCGCCCGCCTCGTCTAATATAATCGTTATCACGTCGGATTCCGAAGGAACTAAATTTTCCGAGGACGGCATCAATTATTACTCACGGTTAGAGGCGACATTAAGATACGGGCTTAAGCGCGTATATATAAAAGACTCCGTAGCGGGGACTAAAATAATCAACATAAAAGACAAGTTCGACGCGCGGCTTAATTATAATTTAAAATTCGTCGTAAGCAGCGCCTACAGCGTTCAAATAAACGAAATCATGTATTACCCTCCGGCGGATATAGTCAAAAACCCTCTGGACCTTCAGTGGGTGGAGCTATACAACAATTCGAGCGCCAGAAAAGATATTTCGGGCTGCAAAATCAAATGCGGCTCCAAAACTTATACTTTCCCTCAGAATACTATTATCGAAGGCTACTCTTTCATAGTGCTCACGGCGCGGCTGGTCAAATCCAGCTCCAGGGAAGAAGCCGCCTTCGCCGACGTTTACGGAAACAAAGACGGCGTGTGGCATTCGAGCGACAGCGCCTGGACTTCGAAGGACGGCTTCACGGCCCTCGACGCGGGCGATTTTCGCATATCCACCGGCGGCGGGCGCATAGCATTCACCACCAACGACGACATAGAGCTTTCGGTAGTGGAGTACAGCTCTTCGCAGGGCGGCAAAGCCAACGGCATGACCCTTGAAAAATCCGTCCAGAGCTCAT
>JAKPTH010000189.1 GCA_029571125.1 bacterium | reverse complement strand
TTTCGATGGGTTTTTTCGTTTTGAGCGTTATGTCGCCGAGGCCGAGAACGAATTCTATGTCGGTTTCAAGTATTTTTTTGTCGAGCCTGTAATCGGGTATGGTATTGCAGGCGCCGCCCGGTTTGGAATCGGCTTCGAATATATCTATCTTGCAGCCTTTTTGAGCCAGAGAAGCCGCTACGGCCAGGCCGGCGGGGCCGGCGCCTATGACGGCGACTTTTTTGCCGCAGGATTTGGCTTTTTTAAATTTCGGGAAAGCTCCGAGCTTCTTTGCGCGTTCTACGATACTGGCCTGCAGCGAGGGAATTTCGATAGGCCAGTCGAATTTTTTATGCGAGCACATGGCCATGCAGTGCTTGTCGGGGCATACCGCGCCGCATATCCCGCCGAGCGGGTTATAACTCATTATCTCACCTGCCGCCCTTAAAAAATCCTGTTTGTTTTTAAGACGGGCAGCCATGATAAAGTCCGCCGGAGAGCAGTCCGCCGGGCAGCCTTTCTTGCATGGTTTGTCTTCGCAAAATTCGCAGCGGGCCATTTCGGCTTCGAGCTGTGCGTCTGTGAGATACGGATTGTTAGTGAACATACATTGACTCCTTACCTTGAATTTATTTTTGGTCCCCTAATTAGGTAAAAATTTATTTTTTTGAGTTATATTATACCACTTCAAATGCTATAAGTCAAAAAAAACGATTAAAAACATCTAAAAAAGATTTTTAATGTTTTAGTCGAATTGCCGGGTATTTTATTTTTTAAAGCGCATTAAAATAAAGCTTCAAAATAATCAGGATGGAAAGTTGAAGTTTATCTGTGAAAAATTACTTTTCAGCTTTTCGATATCGGCAAAAAGTTTATTAACTTCAGCGCAAATTTCATCGATTTCCATTCTTGCGGAAGAGCTTTTAGAGATGCACAAATTGGCTATTTTAAGCTTGACTATATCGAAATAATTACTGCTGCGTGCCATTTCAAGATCGATGAGCCTGATCATCCTTTCGCCGTTCGAATAGCTGGCGAGAGTTTCATTTATCATTGCCAGGGCTTTGGCGTATTCTTCGCGGAGCGCGGGGTCCTGTTCTACTCTTATTCTGCCCGTGTATTCTGCCTGCTTGACGCGCAGTCCGTTCGCATCTACGGAGGAAAGGTACTGTTCCATTTGAGACGCGCGGCGGCCGAGCTCCAGGTTGGCGTTGAAAAGCCCTTCCAGAACGCCGTTTAAATCTTCCAGAAGCGGCCCGACGGTTTTATCGCCGAGAAAGGAGCCGCTTATTTCTTCGAAATTTTTTCGAAGCGCGGTTATCATTTTTGAATATTTTATTGAAAGGCCCTCTTCGCGTACTTCTATTTCGGCGTCTGAAGCGAAATTTTTATTACGTCCGCCGGCCAGCATTTTTTTTACGGCGTAAATCGCGTATAAAACTATCAGCAGAATCAGCGCCGGGTAAATCAGCGCCGATATGAAGCGCAGAAGAAGAACCAGCGCCGCGAAGATTATTACCGTGAAAATTATTATATTGTGGTCCATTAGCGTGCCTCCATAATCGGCTTTAAAGCCTAACTCCGGCGCTTGAAATCCGGCGTTGACCGGATTTTTAGATTTTTAAGCGAACGGGACGTGTTCGGGGTCTATTTCCACCACTTTATCCAGGCATTTAAGCGCCTCGTCGGTCTTATTGAGACGGGCGTAATTCGCGCTCATGGCGTGCCAGGCGTCGGAAAACGCCGGATTGATCCTCAGGGCGTTTTCAAGGCATTCGATGGCTTCGTTGTAACGCGCAAGCTTGTTCAGGGCGATGCTTTTCCTGAAAAGGATTACCGCGTTGCGCGGCCATGCGGCCAGCGCCATGTCGAAAGAGTCGATAGCCTCTTTATACATTCCCAGCTCCAGCATTGCGTTTCCTTCGTTATACCATGTTTCGATATCTTCTTCGCTGGCCTTTTTTTCGCCCGGCTCGTCCTTGTGCTCCATTTTTTCGATGAGCTTTTCACGTATCGCGCGAGCCTTTTGATGCTTCGGGTCCATTTTCAGTATTTTATTGAAACTCAGAAGGGCGAGCTTAAAGTTTGAAGCTTTAATGTGAGAAAGTCCTTCCGCGTAGATCTGCGCAATTTGCGCCTCCTGGTTTTCTTCCGCCATGGCTGCTGCCGGAATCAGCATGCGCGACATTATCTGTAAAAAAATTCTGGTCATTAACCGCTCCTCTTATTTAACCTTTATTATGTAGTAGAACATTCCGACCATTTTTCCGCCGCTTTTTACCGGATAAAGGTAAAACTTTCCGGTTCCGCCTTCGACCAGCTGCAGGGAGAAACTTTTGAACGCGCCCGAAGCGAAGCTGTCGACGAAAATTTTATCCCTGGGCGTTTTAATCGGTTTATAATCGTAGTCTTTGAAACTTTTTTCAACCGGATATCCGCCCCTGGAGATGATATCTTTATCGATCCACTGGGCGCTGTATATTCGCGGATTGCTTTCGTAAAAAATTTTAAGCCGGTTAAGAGTAGCTTCCGCATTAAGCGTTTCGACGCCGGCGATGAATCCGGGTTCGTTAACGAGCGCTTCCGCGGCCGAGGCGAGTTTTTTTTCCGTTTCTTCGAGAGAGGGGACGCCTTTATCCGAGAGGTTTTCTATATTCGAATTCGAAGCCATGATAAGCCGCCATTTCGTGTCGAAAAGGCCGCAGGTGAGCCAGTAAACGTTTCTTTTCACTTCGCCGGCGAGCGCGGCTTCGGAAGTGGAAGCGCCCGGCCCGTCGGCGAAAATTAGTTCGGCCGAGCCGCTTTCGTCGCGCTTGATCATCGCGGTGAGCTCTTCGAAATTTTTGATGTTTTTGAACATGTTTTTTTCGAATATGTTCTGTGATATTTCTTCTTTTGCCTGGCTGAAAAGCAGCACGCCGTCGGTCTGGACCAGAAGAACCGTAACGGGAAGGCCCGATATGAGCGGAGATAAAATGTCGTGGAAGAAAAGCTCCGGCTTTATCAATATGCTCACCGAGCCGATAAATTTAGAATTTTCGCCGATCACAGGGTACTGGAGCGAAATCGATTTGAATTTTTGAACCGATTCGAAGATGTCGCTCAGCACGGGCTTTCTGGTTTCTTTAAGTTTGATGTAATGCGCCTGGCCGCTTATATCCATGCCTTCGGAAGACTTGAATTCGGCAGGCTCTATTACGGCGAGTTTTCCGTCGGGGCTGACTATGGCGCAATTGGTAATGTAAGGATATTTCTTGCATATCTCAAGGATTTCTTTTCTCGATTCGGGTGAGCCGATCCCCTGCGAAGCTATATGATCTGCAGTATGCGCAAGTTCGACGCCGAGCCTGTAGAAGTAATTAACGATATGCTTGTTTACTATTTGCAGGAAAGGCGGCACGGCTTTATCGGCCGCGGCGGCCCGGCCCGTTCGGTACGAGGCGGCGGCGAAAATAATTATTACCGTAAAGATGATGAGAAAAATCAATCTTGAAAAATTTTTCATTATTTCCTCCCGGGGGTTAAACTTTTATATTTAATCTCTTTGATCGCGGTAGCGAAGCTCATGCATGCGGCGTCGCCGTTTTCCAGAGGCCGGAATTCTTTCCAGGACGGAAACCACGAGTTGAAATATATTTTCATATTTTCTCCGCGCGGCACTTTAGGCGCCTGGCCTTCGCCGGATATGGTTCCGATCAGCCTGGAGTCGGCATAAAAAACTACTCCGGAATCCTGGTGGCTTATGGAATAAGTATGGAACCCGTCCGAAGGGTCGAAATCCAGAACCGCTTCGATATGGCCGGCGGGGTCGCCGCCGCCGATGAAAGTGCTGAACCAGATACGCCTGGAGCCGTCGTTAAATATTTCTATCGTTATTTCGTCTTCGGTGGCCGGGTCGAAAAGGAAGAAGCCGGTAACGCTTTTGAGTTTATTTACCGAGAGTTTCGATTCGGGAGTTTTTATGACTGCGTCGAAACGGCCGCGTGAAAAACTTTTAACGGATTCGAGCTCTCCTCCGTCAAACGTGCCGGCCGTTATCTTCAGCAGGGCTGAGCCGTCTTTGTCGGTGAGCGCGGCGTTTTTCCATAAAAGCCTGCCGCGGTTTCCTAGAGGCTTTAAGCAGTCGGGTGTGGGTTTGAATTCGAAGCCTGAAATATTTATGAACTTTTCCATATTTCTGTTAAATGCGTAAAAAGCCTTTTCACGATCTGCGAAATCGTATCTGCGGGCGTCCCTGGTTCCCGGCGGCGCGCTCCAGACGGCCACCCTTTCACTGAAATCGCCGCTTTTAAATGAACCGTCATCCGGAACTCGCCACGGCATGGCTATAGTTTTTGATAAAGCGCCGCCGGCAATCGTTACAGGACCGGTGTAAGGGGCGTCATGCCACTTGCCTTCCGGGTCGCGGACGCTTTTTCCTATCCAGACGCTGAGAGTATCGTCATGGCTGTTTTTGACGGATAGCGATGAATAAGCTATATCGCCGCAATTGAATTTGCCGGATGCGGGCTCGAAGCCCTTTATTTTAACTAAAACGTCCGGGGATGCGCCGTGCGCGGTAAAAAGCGGAGCTGCAAAAAGAAATGCCGCGAATATGAACGCCGTTGTTAAAAAACGGACGCGGCCGCCGCGCGTATCTGCGAATATAATTATCAAAACAAACGCCGCCTTTTTAATGTTTCGTTTTAAGTTAATTTACATGCTTTAGTTTATTATATACAATGAAGTAATTTTTATCAACTGAATTTTTCAAAAAATTTAGCGTTCACCTTTCAGTTTTATAAAATAAAAGGCGGGCTGACGCCCGCCTTATTATGCGCTTTAACGCGCAAGAGTGATTTTTATGAGTTCGTCCAGAAGGATAGTCTGAACGTTGACCTGACGGCAAAGAACCGTTTTAATTATTTAACTTCTATTTTTTTAACTTCTTTTGGTTTTTCGTGTTTCGGTATGCTTACGTTTAAAACGCCGTCCGTATATTCGGCCGATATTTCTTCGGGTTTTACATCTTCAGGAATTTCGATGCTTCTGGCGAATGTGCCGTACTTGCGTTCGCTATAGAAATAGCCGTTTTCTTTAACCTCTTTTTTGTTTTCGACTTTGCCAGATATTTTTAAGAGGCCGTCTTCGAGCTGGATGTTGATGTCTTCTTTTTTTATCCCGGGCAGTTCAGCGCAAATGTTCCATTTATCGTTATGTTCAGTGATTTCGATGCCGGGAACGAAATCCGCGTTTTCTTTTAAATCTTTCATGAAATCGTCGCTCAGGAAATTTTTAAACGTGTTACGAACACCCATCAATTCGCTTAAAGGATTTGTCCATTTGATAACTTTCATAACCATTCCTCCTTATCTCCTTTTGTTTTTAGTTTAACTTTTACTTTTTTAGATTTTAAATTATTATATTTTTGTTTTACTTTATACCTTTGGTTTTGTTTTACCTTTTTTATTTTCACAAACTTTAAAAGCAATATGCATGCCAAAATCATAAAACACAATATTGACAGGATTTTATAATGAAAATGCCCTTGTGCGGCTATGGATTTTATCTTTGATTTTATGATAAATTCCACAGTCGGCGCTGTTGAAAAATTCCCCGGCGGTTAATTAATGCCGGCAATTTTAGCCGTCTTCCTTGACATTTATTCTTATTTTTAATATAATTAAATAGCTATGAAAATAAGCGTCATATTACGGCGCATTCGGATTTGAATATTTTTTTAAAATATACAGGGGGAGAATCGAGTATGAAAAAAATCTACAATTTTTTAAAAACAGGCATTTTTCTTTTCGCTTTTGTTTTATTTACCGCTGTATTTTTAATGCCGGCGGCGTTAAATTCCGCCGCGGCGCAGGCTCAGCCTTCGCCGGCGGTTATAGCCGAGTGGACGATTTTATCATACTTATCCGCCGATAACGATCTCGAAAAAAACGCTTTATTCGACATAAATGAAATGGAAGCGGCAGGGCCGTCTCCTAACATAAATTATATCGTTCAGCTCGACCGTCCTCAGTTCGGCTATAACGACGGAGTCAATTCCTGGGGCGAAGCCGTCAGAATCAAAATCCATCAAGACGGCGACCGCGTTAAAATAACTTCGCCGGTAGTGATGAAACTCGGGCCGAACGTCAATAGCGGCGATCCGAAAACTCTTTCAGATTTTATAGAATGGGGCGTTAAAGCTTATCCGGCCAAAAGATATATGCTTGTCTTGTGGAGCCATGGCTCCGGCTGGAAAACCATACCTTACGATCAGATATCGCGTTCGCTGGATTCCGCTTCCGCAAGAAACGTTAAAAACGTTAGAAACGCATACCTTGCCGGACTTGCCAATAAACCGGGCCACTACTATAACAGCCTGTCAGATAATAAAAGCGCTTCTTTCGTAAGAACGCTTTCACAGCCGTCCGGTTCCGCAAAAAAAATAAAAACCGGCCGCGGATTTATAAATTTTGATGAAACCGACTGGAACCGTTCAATTTCATATGACGATTCCTCGCGCAGCTCGATTACGCTTAACGATCTCGGCGGCGCGATACGACGCGGAGCCGCAAATGCGGGACTCAACGGCGGCTTCGACATTATCTGGTTCGACGCGTGCCTTATGGATATGGCCGAGGTGGCGTTCGAACTCGAGGGCGCGGCAAAATATATGGTAGCCTCTCAGGAAGTCACGCCCGATTTCGGCTGGAACCATATTAAGATGGTCAACGCCATGAATAAGTATTACAATGCGCCGAGCCGCGAAATGGCAAAGCTTATAGTCGATAAATTCGTTGAATCTTATCGCAGGCAGGCAAAAAATTCGGCGGTATCCCGCGACGATGAAAACGAATTTCTGCCTGTTACCATGAGCGCCCTCGATTTATCGCGCGTAGCTCCGGCCGCCGCCGCTATTACCGAATTCGCGCAGGCTGCGTCGAGTCCGCTCTACATACCGGCCGTAAAAGACGCTCTTCAGTCTGTCCAGCGTTTTGACGATGCCGATTATATAGATTTTATGCATTTTATAGAATTGCTCGGCAATAAAATACTGACGCCTGAATTTGCAAAGAGCTCGTCCGCGTTGAAGGCAAGGCTTAAAGAACTCGTGCTGCACTCCAGAACCAACAGTCCAAATTTCAGGAATGCCCGCGGCGTATCCGTGTATTTTCCGATGAGCGAATATAGCGAGCAGTACGATTCATTAAAGTTTTCGGCCGCATGCGATTGGAAAAAATTTATAAAAACTTTCCATTTTCCTCAAAATTCAGAAGTCCTGGTGCATATTTCGTCGGCTATTTATAACTCCAACGGCGACGGCCGCCTTTCGCCCGACGAAAAATTCGAGTTCCGCTCGAAAATAGCCAATGTCGGTTCGCGTGAGGCTAAGAATGCCAGATTTACTCTTAACGTCCGCGCCGCCGGCGTTAAAATAACTTCGGATTCGTTTACGCTGCCTTCGATACCGGCAGGCGGAGACGCCGAGGCGAAATTCGCCGCGTCGAGCGCCGGTCTTAAATTAGGCCAGAACGTGGAATTCGAGCTGTACTATTCGGCGGCTTCCGCATCGAGCGTTCTTATCGCTAGAGTTCCTTTTACAGTCCGCGCGCCTTTCGTCAAGACTTCAAATATACTTCTTGTGCAGGGCGCCGAAGAAAACGACGTGCGTCAGAAATACGCCGACGCCTTCAATTCGCTTTCGCTGAATTTTGACGGCTGGTGTATCGCTACTGACGGCCCTATATGCAATCAGCTGCTGGACAAATATAAAAACGGCGGCGTTGTTTTCAGGGCCGTTTCCGATTCTTCCGTGTCAAATAAAATGAGCCGCTCGGAAGTGGAAGTCCTTCAGGCGTATCTGCAAAAAGGCGGCGCGCTTTGCATAAGCGGTCAGGACGTAGGCGCCATGATAGGCGATACGCCTTTTTATAAAAATTACTTAAAATGCAGCCTCGGAGAAGATAGCGGCGGAACCGTAAACGTTTCAGGGCTGAGCGTATTTGAATCGTCGGCTTTCAGCCTTAACGGTCCCGATGCCTTGAATAATCAGCTTTTTATCGACGACATCATTCCGCTTGCCGGAGCTGAAGCGGTTATGAAATATGATAACCAGAAAATCGCGGCCGTTTTGATTAACGACGCAAAATATCGCGCAATGTATTTCGCTTTCGGCCTTGAAGCCGTTACCGGCGTCGCTAATCGCGCGGCTATAATAGCCAGAGCGGTCGAATTGCTGCCTTTTAAAATCGACAGCGCGCTCGGAGCGCTCAAAGCCGATGCGGCGTCAAGCGATGCCGAAAAAAACACGGACGCCGCGCTTAATAATATCGAGCTCGCAGAAAAGAGCATTATAAACGATATCGGCGCTTCTAATTACGATTCCGCTTTCGAGCTGTGCAGGAGCGTTTCTAAAACTCAGGCCGCCGAGCGGGCGCCGTTCGTTCCTCTGCTCAAGTCCATAAAATCCATGCTTAAGGCCAAACTGGTGCAGCAGCAGCTGGCGGAAGAAGAATACTCCAAAATCAATCTTCTCATATCGAGAATAGATGAGCTTAATTAAGGCTCGCGGCTTTTCTTACTTGCCGCGCCTGATTATAATTTCGACTTTGTTAAATTCGCTTTCGCAGGGCACCTGTTTGAGCGCCGATAGCATGCCGTGAATAGTGCGCGCTATCATTTTTTCCGAAAAGTCGTTTAAAGGTACGTTTCTGTCGTTGACCGCCACTTCTACGTCGAAGAGGCAGTCGTTATTTTCGTTCTTACTCATTCGCTTCACCCCTGTTTTTTATTTGCGGCAGTTTGAAGTGCCGCAGTATGAATTCCGTAACGCTTTCCGCATCGTTTAAATTAAGGACCGGCGCTTTCAGCTTGAATTCGTAGTCCGGCGAATCGGTCGCATAGGCTATAAGATTATCTTCGGGTCCGGCGATCGTGGCGCCGTAATGAGACGGCCTGAAAACTTCTATTTTAGGTTTATTCCCCTTCTTGTATCCGTCGGTGATAATAATATCGGAATTGTCGAAATAACGGGCCAGTTCATCAATGGAAAGTTCCGAATCCAGCTTTGAAAAGAACGTCATTTTATTAGGCGAAGAAATTATCGTTTGCCGGGCGCCGGCCGTTTGATGGCGCCATGAATCCTTGCCGCGGATGTCGGAATCGTAGTCGTGGTAATGGTGTTTGATAGTGCCTATTTTATACCCTCTGGCGCTGAAGGCGGGCAGCATTTTTTCAATCAGTGTAGTTTTGCCTACGTTTGATTTTCCGATTATGGATATGATGAATTTCACGGAATTATTTATCATTTGAGTTTTTTTCTTCCATTTTTTTTATCTCGTTAGAGCATGCCGTAAAAGCCGGTTTTAAAGCGAGCGCTTTACGGTAATTGGTTTCGGCGGCACGGACGTCCGAGGCGAGCCTGTGATAATTGGCTATGTTGTAATAAATATACCTGAGCCGCGGATCGGAGCGTTTAATGCAAAACTCCATTAATTTTTCGGCCAGTTCCATGAATTCCTTTTTTTTACCCTGCTCGTAGAGCATGACCGCTTTATTTACCGACGCGTTCACGAAAATTTCGGCGGTATCTACATTCTGGGCTTCTCTGACGGCTTTATCGAGTAATGCGTCAAAAAAGAAACCGGCGCGGCCGTAATCGCCGGAAATGTAATAATTATATGCCGCAGCATAGAGATAATTCAGGTATTTGTCTTCGCTGGAAACCAGGTCCATGCCTGTAGCCAGGTAAGTTTTAAGTTCCGGCGTCTTGCGGACGGTGGCTATAAATTCTTCGTAGCGTTTTATTTCTGAAAGTACGGCGGGTAATTCCATATTTTTAAAATCGAAAGATTTAATTAAAAAGCCGTTTTTTAGATAGTTGTCATAAACGCCGCAGTCGAGGCGCGAGAAACTTTCGTTTTTGGTAACTATGAAATCCAGGCTGTGCGTTATTTCATATAAATCCGAAGCCGATTTTATTTTTTCGAGAAGCGCGTTCTTTTCTTCGCCGTCGATATTCATGGCCGAAACGTAAGCCAGCATTTCTTTTTTTGGAAAATCAAAAAAAATCTTCACGACGAGCGGCCTGGAATGCGTTTCCTTATCGAAGTGGAGCGGGAATTTAAAAGAGGCCGATTCGCCTTTTTTCAGGGTGAAATTGACGGGCGCAAGAGGCGCGAGCGGCTTTGCCGCGTCGTTTAAAACGCATTCGACACGGCCCGTTATATTGAAAAGAAGGGATTTTAATTCGCATGAAACGTTGGCGATCGCTCCGAATTCGAGCGCGTTGTCGAATCCGGCCTGCGATTCGAACCAGTCCGGGATTTTAGGCGCCGGCGGCGTCGCCGAAGCCGATGCAGTAATGAAAAAAAACAGCGACGCAAAACATGCGGCCACTGATAAAAATTTTATTAAGCTGGTTTTCATCCGTTAACGCCCTTTACTTTTATTTAGCGGGTTCCACGATACTCTTCATTATTTTTTCGAATTCCTCGGCAGTTTTAAACCCGAGGTGCCGTTCAATTTCCGTTCCGTCGCTTTTTAAAAAAATGACGCAGGGAAATTCTTTGATTTTGAATCTGGAAGAGAATTCTTCGTCTTCTTCCGGATTGGCTTTATAACATACGAATGAATCGCTTAACTTTACGATTTTTTTGTCGGCGAAAGTTTCGCGCTCCATTTTTTTGCACCAGCCGCACCATGCGGCATAAACGAAAATGGCCAGCGGCTTTTTAGCGTCTCTGGCGGCGGCGAGCGATTCGCCTAACGCGCCGGACCACTTTATTTTATCTTCGCCGTTTTTCTTCGCTTCCGAAGGCGTTTGTTTTTCCGCGGAAGCCTCGACTTCGGATGTGGCTTTATCCGCGATTGCGGCTCCGTCTGAAGATTGCGCATAAGAGCCGGCGGCCGATAATAAAATAGCCAGGGCGCAAACCGTAATTAATTTTAATTTCATAACATTACCTCCTGTCATGACCGTTAAAATATACCATATTAATATTTAAAAATCAACTGTCTTATATTATTAGTCTTCTATTTTTGCTTTACCGTTGCATAATTATAAACAGGCATTAATCGTTCCAAACGGGCGTTAAAAGATTTAAAGCTCTAAAAAACGTACATTTTAATAAATTTATATTGCTACTTTTGAGAAAAAATAGTAAAATAACCCGTGAAAATTTATTTGTGTGATAAAAACTTATCATTAAAAAATTAGCGTAAAATTTATCGAGTTTATTTTTTTGCATGCTGAAAGCTTATTCCTACGATATAAAAAAGGCGTCATATAAAACTATGGATTCGGTTAAAGCCGAAGACAACCTGCTTGGCAATTCGGAATGCATCAACTGGATAGATCTATGCGATCCCGGCGAGCAGGATTATAAGATACTGGAGACGATGAATAATTTCCACCCTCTTACTATCGAGGATTGCCGTCATTTTTCTATGTTTCCAAAGCTCGACGAGTACGAGGACTACATATTTCTAGTTTTTCACGACATCAGCATAGACATGCTCGAAACTCTCGATAAGCTCAGCGGCAACGAAAAATTCGAACTGATCAAAAAAAAATACAACGGCGATTTTGAAGTGTTTGGAATAAAAACTTTCGAAGTCGATCTGTTTATAACCAAAAACACCATCGTTACGGTCCATCAGGGTCCCGTAAAGGCTATAAGCCGCATCATGGAAAATATCTCAAAAGGAAAAGATTATTTTAAACGAGGCCGCGATTTTCTCGTTCATGAAATATTAGACGGCCTTATAGATCAATATCTTGAAGTGGCTTACGTATGGGACGAGCTTATAGAGATACTCGAAGAAGAAGTCGTCAACGAGTCGGTCAAAGGGATTTCCGAAAAAATTCTTACGCTCAAGCGAAATCACCTTATGCTAAGGCGCACGATCACTCATGAAAAGGACATACTGGCCAAGATGATGCGCGGCGGCGCAAGCCTGGGCGTGAATAAGCGCGCCATGGTGTATCTGCAGGATCTTCACGATCATATAAGCCGCCTTCAGGATAATATAGAAATAAACCGTGAAATGCTGGCGACGATATTCGAAGCTTATCTTTCCAGCGTTTCAAATAAAATGAATAAAGCCATGGTAAAGCTCAGCGTTATAGCCACTATTTTTATGCCGCTCACTTTTATAGCGGGCGTTTACGGAATGAATTTCAAATACCTGCCCGAAGTGGATTGGCAGTA
>JAKPTH010000187.1 GCA_029571125.1 bacterium | reverse complement strand
CTCCGGGATTTTCGCCGCTCGTGCTCGGCCCTTCCCGCCCATCCTTGGGCTCCAGGGCCTCCGCAACGCTCCTCAAAAATTTTGTCTGGCCCCTGCTACGAGCTTAAAAGAAACTTAAAACAATGGATTTTAACATGAAAGTTCTTTTATAAAAATATATCGTTTTTTAAACAAGGGCTTTTGCATTTTAGATGGTAGTTTGGGGCAGGGCGCCAGATAATTTTTTTCGGGGACGCGTTCTAAAATCCCTCCGGGATTTTAGCCGCTTGAGCTCAGCCCAGCAGCACGCCGTTGCCATCCATGGCGCGTGCTGCATTAGGGCCTCCGTGCCCCGATCACGCCCATCCCTGGGCTCCGGAGCCTCCGCTACACCCCTCAAAAATTTTGTCTGGCCCCTGCTATAAGCTGAAAAACAACTTAAACAATGGATTTTAAACTGAAAGCTTTTTTATAGGCTGGTTAAACAAAATGCCTATTATAAAACCATAATGTTGACTTACCATCAAGCCATTATTGCTGCGCAGACGCGCGCACGCGCGCGTCTGCAAATAGCAGAAATAAAAAAAAGAGAAAAATAGGATACTAAGCATAAAAGAAATTTTGGTAATTAAGGAAAATAAAAACAGATAAGAATTTATAGCATCATAAGAAAAGAGCATAACTGAATTGAATTAAAGTTCCGGCGGAAAAGCCGGCAATCATCAAAAATAAAGCGTCAGGCAAATCAGGGGTTGGAAGGGATTTTAAGGGAAGGGAGGGGCCTTCTGGCACCTCGCCTTCCCTTATCAAAAAAAAATATTTTTTACCGGCCGTCAATTACCTGACAAACCTTGACGACAATTCAGTTGACTTTAGATGATTCATTATGATAAGATATTTTTCGCCGGCCGCGAAGCCGGACTGCAAATCCGATATCGCATCCAGAGGCTAAAAACAATAAACGAGAGGAAAAAGGTATGAAATACTTCAAAATCAGATATTTTAGATTCAATATATTGTCCATGGCATGTATTTTAGCGTTCGCGTTTTTATTTTGCGCTCCGGCGTCGGCATGCGCCGCTGAAGAAATTATTAAGCTCACTATTCTTCACACCAACGACATTCATTCACACCTTACTCCATTCGACGTTCCTGATATAGGGAAAAAGCTTGGCGGCTCAGCGCGTCATTACGAATTCGTTAAAAAGGTGAGGGCCGAAAATCCAAACACGCTTCTTCTGGACGCGGGCGATATCTTCCAGGGCACGCCTTTTTATACTTTTTTCAAAGGCGAGGCTGATATCGCGGCGTTTTCGCTTCTTGGCTATGACGCGTCCACTCTCGGCAACCACGATCTGGACGACGGCCTTGAAAACCTTCTCAAGCAGTTAAAAAGCGCTTCATTTCCGATGCTTTGCGCCAACGTTTTTTATAAAAATAGCAACAAGCCGGTTTTACCGTCGCATAAAATTATAGAGCGCGGCGGGCTTAAAATAGCTCTCGTGGGCGCGATTGGAAAAACGGCATGGGACGTAATACCGGCCAAGCTGGTGGAAGGTCTTTATTACGAAGACGAAGTTAAAACGTTGAAGGCGCTGACCGCCACGCTAAGAAAGCAGGCCGATCTTATAGTTTTGCTTTCTCATCTGGGCTACGAGCCCGACCTCGACTTCGCCAGAAGCGCGATAAATATAGACGTAGTTGTCGGCGGTCATACCAACACTATTTTAATGAAGCCCGAAGTAATCAAAAACGGCGCGGCCAATGGCATAGGCGGCACGCTTATAATGCAGGGGTTTAAGTGGGGCGTATATATAGGCAGGCTGGATCTGACGATAGACGCAAAAACGAAAAAGATAAAAAGTTACGAAGGCGGGCTGAATCTAATCGATTCGAGGATATCGGCTGACGAGAGTTCACCGGTATCGCTGCTGATAAAAAAGTATGAAAAGCTAATGGACGAAAAAGTTAATATAAAGCTAGGGTTTTCAAATTCAGAAATGACTTACAGCGACGATCAGAAGCACAAGCGCGACCTGCCGTTGGGAATTCTCGTATGCGACATTTTAAAAAAAGCGGGCGGCGCGGATTTTGCGTTGATTAATTCGGGCGGCATACGCGACATGCTTCCGCGCGGCGAAATCACTCTGGCGACAGTTTTGAAAATATTACCTTTCGACAACAGCATAGCTACGATGGAGTTAAGCGGCGCCGATATAAAAGCTATTTTCGACTTTATAGCGGCTAAGTATGGCGGCATATCAGGGTATCAGTTCGATTCGGGCGTTTCGGTAACGCTCGATTTAAAGGCGAAAAAAGCGCGAGATGTAAAAATCAACGGCGCTGCGCTTGACGAAAAAAAGACATACAGGCTTTCGACTATTTCTTATATGGCCGAGGGCAATCAGAACGGGTCGCTTTTCTTTAAGAACGCTAAAAATTTGAAAGACAACGGATTTTATTTAAGGGACGCCGTCATCGAGCATATAAAAGCGAGCTCACCGATAACGGCGTCAGAGCACAGGGTAATGAATATAATCGAATAAATCTCACTTCAATGATTCGAACCATTTAGCGGCCATCAGGCACGATATAATAATCGCGTCGGGATGGCCGGTTTTTTCACCGGCGCAAATAAGTCCGGCGTTAGCGCCGGATAGTTTCAAGCGTCGGCAGGCGATAGCCGACATTACAGGCGGCACGATCGTATCCGAGCCGCCGTGGTAAAAATTGATTGGCGCGCGCGGCTTCCAGTTTTTATATACCGCGTTTTCGGCGAGCGTTTTATTGAAAGCGGTACGGCCGCGTAAATAAAGGTCCATGAATTTATGGTTCAGGAATCCTTTTAAGGTAGCGGGCAGTTTCATGGTTTTTTCGATAGTATTTCCGCGCATGAGAATATCGCGCATGATTTCGTCGTAAGGCGCTTCGAACAGGCCGCATTCGGCGACTCTGGCGCCGTACATCAAGGAATAGGATGCGAGTATCCTTCCGGCCACGGCGGCCGAAAGCGGGTTAGGCCGTATTATCCATGAGCGCAGCAGCAGGTCGGGATCGCACGCGCCGGCGATAACCGCGTTTGCGGAAACGTTAAATCGGGCGTCATAAGGGCAGTCTTTAGACTCGAGCTGTCTGTGCAGCGCGAGGGTGGTGTGGCCGCCCTGCGAGAATCCGGCCAGGTATATTTTACCACCGGCGACTGCGGCGCCGGATGCGGTTATAAATTCTTTGA
>JAKPTH010000185.1 GCA_029571125.1 bacterium | reverse complement strand
TGATCAAAATCGCCGAAGAAGCGAAAAACAACCCTGAAATTCTAAAGAATTCGCCGCAGTTTACGCCTGTAAACCGTCTCGATGAAACCCGCGCGGCCAGAATGCCGATTTTAAGGTGCTGCGCATGCGAAGGCTGCCCGGCGCCTGTGACTAAAGAAGAAAAGGCGCCGAAATCCGAGGCCGGTTCTAAACGAAAGAGCGCATCTTAATTTAAGTAGAAATAAAAAAATTAATAAAAAGGGGCGGAAAGATCAGTCCGTCCCTTTTTTTTATTTTATAAAAAAAATGAAACAATTTATTTAATTTTCTGGTATAATATTCTAAGCGTTTTATTATTTTTAAATGGACGGTGATAATTTATGAAATCAAAATTAATGATCATATCAATAATGCTTTTTGCCGCGCTTCTGCTCACCATGGATCAATCGAGCGCCGGAATAACTGAACTCGGCGAAAGCCTCAACAGCTCAAATATCTCTCAAAACTCTTCGGCCGTTTCTTCAAACAGTTCGGCGGCCGAAAATACTTCAACCGGCGCGCCCGCTTCCGGAGCGCAAAATCAGGCGGTAAGCGCTCAGGGCGCATCGGAACAGCAGAGCTCCAGCGTGGGATACGTAGAAGTGAATACATGGCTTAACGTAAGAAACGGAGCCGGCGCCAATTATGAAAGAATCGGCAAACTTTACAGAAACGATAAAGTAGAAATACTCGAAACCCAGAACGGCTGGCATAAAATAAAATGGCAGGGGTCCACGGCATGGGTATGCGGCCGTTATGTATCTAAAACCGAATTAAAAGACGACGACGATAACTCTCAAACCGGTTCAAACCCTAAAAACAGTTCGGGCAATAATCAATCCAATAACGGCACTTCCGGCGGCAATACAGGCGGCCAGTATCAAACCACTCAGGCTAAAGACGGCGTTCTGGCGGTTCCTAAAAGATCGCAGTTTTCCAGCGAAAATTTTGCCAACGGAATCGATTACCGTAATTCCTGGTGCGGCCCCAACAGTTTCGCCATGGTTTTAGACTATTACGGAGTCCATAAAAGCGCCTATGAATGCGCCAAACTCGTTGAATACACATTTAAACAGCGCGTTGGAACGCCTATTTCGGGCATCGTTCACGGGGCTCAGAAAGCCGGTTTCTCCGGCACGCAATTGTATAACGGCCAATCAATGGACTGGCTCAAATCCCAGGTCGCTTCGGGCAAGCCTGTAATCGTAAACGTTGACGTAAAATGGCAGGGCCACTACATAGTGGTCGTAGGCTTCCAGGGAAATAACGTCGTGGTGAACGATCCGGGCAAAGGCGACATTTCCAGAGTGCAATACAGCATATCAAAAGAAACTTTCTGGTCGTACTGGTCGTCGAAAGGCAGAGGCGCCGTAGTAGTTAAAAAGTAAACGGGATGCGGCTTACACACAACACCGTAAAAAAAACCAGATACGATTACGTAATAAAAAAAATAACGTCGCGCTTTTTCGATGAACTCGATTCGGCGCGGCGTTTTATTGTCGGGCGGACAGAAGGCATCGAATCGAGCGCGGAAAAAGAAGCATATTCGCATATACTGATATATCGCCTTATTTTTCTTTATTTTATTCAAAAAAACTCGATGGCGGAAGGCGATTTGAATTTTATAGAAAACAATTTCAAAAATCGCCGCGCCGAAGGCCTTTCCTTTTATAAAAATTTTCTGATAAAATTATTTTTCGATTCTTCTTCAGTAATAAAAAATATCGCCGGAAACATTTTTAAAAAAAATGACGTCGAAGAAAAATACGCTTCGATCGACATCGCCGACGCGGCTTTTGAAAATCTTTTCGAAGCGTTTTCCAGGTACGAATGGCGGCTCGACGAAAATCCGCTGGAGACGGAAAATCAATTAAATCTTGAAGTTTTAGGATATATTTTTGAAAAATACGCCAATCAAAGGCCGGACGGCGCTTATTATACCAAAGAGGAAGTAAGCGGCTATATCGTCAGAAATACGCTGATACCGGCTTTAATTAAAAAACTGAGCGATGCCTGCGGCCCGGGGAAGGACCTTTTTGAAACGGCTCAAAAGCTTATTTCCGCTGGCGCGGCGGATTATTTAAATACGGCCATGATGAAGGGCTTTTATGAGCCCTATCCGAAAAAAATACGCGCAATAACGCCTTTGCTTTCAGCGCAGAAAGGCCTTTCGCTTCCGGCCGGAAGCCGCTTCGGCGAAACGGGCGAAACCTGGCGCGACGTTATAAAGCGCCGGCAAGTGGCGGCTGGCGCCGTCGGCATTCTGAAAAATTCGGCGGCCGCATATAAAAGCGTGGCGACCGATCGGATCAGCCGTCTGAACGACGTCTTAACGACATATAATATGGATTCGCTTAAGTTTTTAACCTGCTTGATCGGCGCAATAGACGATTTTGAAATATTGAACCGATTTCTGGCGGAGCTTCTTCGTTTCAGGGTAATCGATATCGCGGTAGGATCGGGGTCATTTTTATTTTCATCGCTGAAAATTTTGCGGCCGGTTTATAAAGCTGTTAAGGATGCTATGGATAAAGCCGGCGAAAAAGGACGGGCGATGAAGGTTATTTTAAGCGCTGCCCGGCGTGAAGAAAAAAAGCTTTTAGAAAATTGCGCGGCGGATTTTGCGATATTAAAAATTATTGCCGAGCGGAATCTTTTTGGAACGGATATAATGCCCGAAGCGCTAATTACGGCACGCACAAGGCTTGCATTGAAGCTGGTTTCGGAGCTGGACGACCGTTCGCTTATACATCTGGCATCCATGGCCGGTTTTAATATTACGCCCGGAGACTCTCTTGCCGGATGCGCATACGATAAAGGCGACGTGATCATAAGCAATCCTCCGTTCATGCCCGTTAAAAATAACGCTTTAGCTTCGGGCTGCGGCGGAGGCGGAATCGCCGGCTGTAAAATAGACGATATTTTCGCATATTTTATGGTCAAAAGTCTTCAATACGGCTCTGAAGACTGCGTTTATGGATTCATAACGCCGCTTTCCGCGGCATACGGAAATAATTCGGCCTCGCTGTCAAAGCTTTTTGGCGCGGGCCGCAAAAACTGGATAGCGTCTTTCGATAATATTCCGTCGCCGCTTTTTGCGGGAGTAAGCCAGCGTGTCTGCTTCTGGATATCCAGGCCCGGCGGAAAGCCCGCCGGCGAATATTTTACGACGCCTCTTTACAGATGGCGGTCTATTTACTCCAAACATCTCATGAACCGGATCGTTTATACCCCGCTGCCCGAATTTTTCGATATAGCCGGACGGGGTGTGGTCAGGGCCGAAGACGAACTTCAAATGGAATTTATAAGTAAGATCGGCGGCTTTAAAGAAGACGTGCATACTTGCGCTCGCAAAAAATATTCCGTAGATTATACTCCGCTCGGCTATTCGCATGTGGCGAGAAATTTTATTTCGGCATATATCCAGGCCCCTCCGTGCTATGATTCCAGAAGCGGCCTTCAGGCCGATATAACTCGTACCGCGAATGTAAGGGTGAAAAGCGCTTACGCTTATGCCGCCCTTGCCGCGCTTAACTCCGAAGCTTTTTATTTTTACTGGCTCTCGCTTTCGGACGGTTTTAACGTATCCAACGGCATTATTACTGATTTTCTTAAGTTTTTATCCTGCGCTCCGGCTTTGTTGATAGAGCGGCTCGATAAAATCGGACGTCTGCTCCACCAGCGAAGGTTCGAGGCGCTTTTTTTTAAAAAGAACTCCAGGAAATTCGTCGGCAATTTTCACTGCCGCAAGGCGCTGCCGGAGCTTTGCAGGCGGGCCGACCTGCTGGTGTTCATGGCCCTCGGTCTCGGGCTTTCCCATTTCCGCTCGGTGTTCGATTATATCCAGAGGATCATAGCGCTTAACGTGAACAGTAAAAACGACGACGGAATAAGGCCGGAGGTCAAAGAACGCTTATACAAGCCCCTGCCGTTCGATAGAAACGATATGGAAAAGCTGTTTTATGAAATTGACGAGCTTTGCGCGCGTTATTATAAAATAAGCGCTTCGGATATTAAAACGTTTTGCGCGCAATACCAAATTAAATAAAAACCTTTACATATTAAAAAAAAAGTATTATATTATATTTATCGCGCTGATAAAGGTTACGTAATTTTGTAAATGGATTCGATTTTATTTATGAGCCGCTTTAGATTTAAAAATTATATTTATATATTACTTTCATGCTTTATTATTTTCGGATTTTTTACGCAAGCCGCCGCTTCGCGCAGCTATAATCCGGCCCGCTACTGCCTTTCAAATTTAAAAACTATCGAAGGCGCAGTCGAACTGTATCTCATGGAAAATTCCGCCGGAGTGACGGGCGTGAATGATCTGGTTAAAAACGGCTATTTAAAGCATGAAAATACCTGCAGAGGCGTCAAGAATTCGTATGCTTTCGAAAAACCCATCACTAACGATAATTTAAAAGATTTTTATAAAATAGTCAAATGCGTCAATCATGGTTTTTATCTGGAAGATAAAAATATTTTTGACAACGAAGAGCTGGCCGCAAGAAAGTACAGGGAAGAGCGTCAGCGCTTTTTCGGCGCCGTCGGCGCGATAGCGTTCGTAATTTTATTATGGCAGATCGCCGCGTTCAGCCGAATCCGCTCCCAGTATAGCGCGCCTTTAAAGCCTGACGGAAGCCGGGCGCCCTCGCGGCCGGAAGAACGTCCGCCGCAGGACGGCGGAGGTCCCGCGAGCGGCGCATAAAGGCCTCGACCGTCTGCGAACCCGGCCGTTGATTTTTTCATTTTTGACTGGAGGAATAGTTTTGATAAAAATAGATTACGCTAAATGCCTTAAATGCGGCAAATGCCTTATGGTATGTAAACGCGGCCCGCTGCGGGCTCCCGAAAAAGACGGAGAAGCGCCGCTGGTAATCGCGGACGAAAACGCAGCCTGTTTTTTATGCGCGCATTGCGCGAGCGTTTGCCCCGCGGGCGCGATAACGGTAGACGGGTTAAAAGACGTGGAATTCGGAACGCTTCCTCCGGCCGCGCCTCGTTATGAAGATTATATAGCGTTCATACGCTCCCGCCGCAGCACGCGCAATTATAAAAACACGCCCGTTCCCGGCGAACTTATGGCAAGAGTTATAGATTCGGCCAGGTATGCGCCGACGGCCAAAAATTCATGCGGCGTATGCGTTACCGCCGTCACGGGAAACCGCGTAAGGGAGCTTGCCGGGCTTACCTTCGAATTTTACAGGGGACTGATGGAAATCGTCAAATCGCCTTTTAAAAAATATCCGTTTATGCTTGCGGCGGGGATTTCTACTTTCCGCGCGATAAAAAAAAATATGCCGGCGTTCGAATATGGTTATAAAATGTGGCTCGAAGGAACCGATCTTTTGTTTTACGACGCGCCCGCGCTTTTAATTGTCCACGCCGATAAGTCGCTTCCGATGCCCAAAGACGACTGCGATTACGCCTTATACGAAATGACCCTGGCGGCTGAAACCCTCGGCCTGGCAACATGCGTCAACGGCTTTTTTTTGCGCGCCGCCGAAAATTCAAACGAGTTAAGGCGGTTTATAAAACTGCCCGCCGGCCATGAGCCGTATGGCGCGATAACGCTCGGATTTCCGGCTCTTAAATTTAAAAAGACTCCAGCGCGAAAGCCCGTAAACGTAACTTATTTAAGCTAGCCCGCCTGAAGAATGAAAAATTTTTTCGAGATCAAATTCATAGAATATATAAAAAAAACGGGCATGATTTCTTCCGGCGATAAGATACTGGTGGCTTATTCGGGCGGCCTCGATTCGTCGTGCCTGCTATATCTTTTAAATAAATTCAGCGGCAGGTTCGGAATCGAAGTGGGCGCGCTTTATTTGAACCATCAGATCAGAAGCGAAGCCGAGCTAGCCGGAGAAATCGGCGTAATTTCGGAAAATTGTAAAAGAAAAGGCGTGGAATTGATAATCGAAAAGGCCGATGTTGCAAAAGCGGCTTCCGACGGCGGTTTTTCGCTTGAAGAAGCCGCCAGGGACATTCGCTATAAAATTTTAAAATCGGCGGCCGCCGCGCGCGGATATAATAAAATAGCCACGGCTCATCATCTCGATGATTCCGCCGAAACTGCCGTGATGAAGCTTATCAAGGGGGCGTCGCCCTCGGCCATGGCGGGGATAAGCGAGTACGCGGGGGACGTCGTGCGGCCGCTTATGTTCGCGACGAGAAGCGAAATAGAAGAGTACTCGGCGCTGAATGGCATCGTGCATTGCGAGGATTCCACGAACCGCGACGTAAAGTACGAAAGAAATTTCGTCAGAAATGAAATAATGCCGCTTATAAAAAAGTTGAACCCGAGTTTCGCTTTGAAAATATCGGTTTTCGGCGAAATCCAGAAGCGGGAAAACGATTTTATAGATTCGGCGGCGGTTGATTTTTTTAAAACGCTCTGCCGGCACGACGAAAACGGCATACATTTCGGAGCGGCGGATTTCGCCGGACTGCATTTAGCGGTTAAAAGAAGATTTGTATTGCATGCGCTCAGGGTTTTATGCGGCGGCCCGTGCGATGCTAATTTCGGGGTCGTAAGCTCGGCGGTCGATTTTATAGAGAAAAAAAATAGCGGCGAATACAGGGAATTGATAACCGGAAAATTTTACGCGTCCAGGGCCGCCGATTTCGATCCGGCATTGCAATACCGCGCTTTCGAAGAAAGGATATCCTTCGGGGCCGCGATGCCTGCGCTCCGGTTTGACGGAGAAGGCTTTCCCCGGATCATCATAGCCGAAGGCGAAACCGAAAGCTGCGATTGCGCGGGTTTTAATTATGCTTTTTCTCTGGGGGCTAGGCCGGCCGCAAATCTTCCCGCCGGCGCGCACGAGTTCGGTTTTTTCCTGCGCCGCGAAGCCGCGGCAGAGCCTCTTGTTATAAGGCGATTTAATGAAGGCGATAAAATAAAACTTTATGGCCCTCTCGGCGGCACTCAAAAGCTGTCCGACCTTTTCACCAACGCAAAAATTTACGGTCCGCTCAGGAAATTCATACCCGTTATATGCGCCGCAGACGGCGAAATACTCGCCGTCTGCAACGTTAAATTATCAGCTTATGCGCTTCGCGCCGGAGAAAAAAACTCCGGAGAAGCCGGGCCGGTTTATTTTTCGGCCCTTTCGAAACGTATCCTGTAAAGGGCGAACCCTTCCTTTTTAACCGCTATATTAAAACCGCCGTCGCTTTTGACGTCGTATTTTTTTTCTTCTTCCGTGAATAAATTGGTGACTGCGGCGATTTTAACCGATTTAAAATCTTGCGCGGGCGAATCCGAATATGAGAACAGTTCATTGAAACCGGCCCGCAGGGAAATATCTCCCGCGGAGTTATTGAAAACGGCGGCTACGCAGGAATCGCCGTGCGGCCTTATGAAAGAATAAAGGCCGGCGTCATCGCAGCGCCATGTGTATAATTCGCCGCGGCGCAATTCAATATTGGAGTTTCTTATGCGTACGGCTTTTTGATAAAAATCGAAGATTTCCATATTCCATTTGGATTTGTCCCATACCATGCAGCGGCGGTTGTCGGGATCTTTGCCGCCTTCGAGCCCTATCTCGTCGCCGTAATATATGCATGGAGCTCCCGGATAGGCCATTATGAACGTTACCATGCTTTTAAGGGCGTTCAAATTCCCGCCGCATACCGTTAAAATTCTTGGAGTGTCGTGGGAACCGAGCAGGTTCAGCATCGAGCGGAAAGCCGAATCCGGAAGGTTGACTTTATCGGAAGCGAGCCTGGCGTCGAGTTCGGCGGCCTTTATTTCCTTTTTTACGAAGAAGGATATAAGGTCGTTTCTGAGCCTGTAGTTCATGATGCCGTCGAATTGATCGCCGGCGAGCCATTTGGAGCCGTCGGCCCAGATCTCGCCGACTATATAGGCCGAGGGATCGGCTTTTTTGACAACCTTGCGGAAATCTCTCCAGAACGAATGGGGCAGTTCTTCTGGCACGTCCAGACGGAACCCGTCTATTTTAAACTCCATCCAGCGGCGTGCTACCGATAATAAATACTCGTAAACTTTTTCGTTTTTTATATTCAGCTTCGGCATGGAACCTATGTTCCACCAGCAGTCGTAGTTGGGCCTGGTCATGTTCACCGGGAAACTTTTAAAATTATACCAGCCGGCATACAGGCTTTTGGCGCCTTTTTCGCGCACGTCGGCGAAGGCGAAAAAGTCCGTGGACGTGTGGTTGAACACCGCGTCAAGTATTATTTTCATGCCCTTTTCGTGCGCTTTCGAAACAAGGCCCGTAAAATCGTTTATGCCGCCGAGCGTGGGGTCTATCTGAAAATAATCCACGGTATCGTATTTGTGGTTAGAAAAAGATTTGAAAATCGGATTCAGGTATAAGGCGCTGGCGCCTAGCTCCTTGATATGTGACAGCCCTGCGGTTATGCCCGCGATATCGCCGCCTGTAAAATTATCTAACGACGGAGGGCTTCCCCACGGCTGAACGAATTTTTGATTGAGCGAGCGGGCCGCGTCGTAAAAGCGGTCCGGGAATATCTGGTAAAAAATCGCATCGGGCCACCAGTAAGCCCTGTTGACGTTTTTGAAAAAATAATCGGGCACGGCGAACGCGTTCGACGCTAGGGGATTTTCGCGTCCCGCTTCGAACGGGCCTTTGAATCCTAAAAAACGGCTTTCGGAGCCGGAGACGGCTTTGAATAAATATACCGAGCGCGAGTCGCAATCGTTGAAATAAGTTTTATAATAATCGTAAATTCCGTCGCAGGCGAATTTTTTCATGGCCTCGAGCTTGAATTTGGGGCCTCCGGCGGCCGCTTTAAGGATATAAGCGCCGTCGAGGTCGTTTTTGAACGAGCGCAGGACTATTCTTGCGCGGTCTTTGCCGGTGAAGTCCAGATATTTCACTTCGGCGGGTTTATGGGCCAGACCGTCGGTTTCTACGGCGTGATCCTTCGGCGAGATTTTCGCAAGCCTTTCATAAAGCCCGCGTCCGGCGTTTATTACGCTGTTTTTTCCTCCCTGGCCGTCGTCCGCCGTTTCCGGGTTGGACGGATCGCTTACCCATACGGAGTCGTTTATGACGAATTTATATTGATGACTTCCGGCAGGGATCTCGAGGCTGGTTTCCCATACGCCTCCGCCGGTTTCCTTCATGGGCGAGGCCTCTTTGCTCCAGCCGTTGAACGTGCCTACCACGGATATTGTCTGAGCGGCCGTGTTGGGCGAATATGAAAATTTCACCGTTTCGCGTTCCTGCGAACTCGCTTCCACAGCGAAAAACAGGAATATCGTAAAAAAAATCGAAATGAAAGCCGCGCATAAAGCGG
>JAKPTH010000178.1 GCA_029571125.1 bacterium | reverse complement strand
GGCGCAGGCCCTTCGCTTCGCTGCGGGAACGCCTGGCGGCGTTCGCCTATCTAGCGATTATACGAAATTTCGCTGACGCGGCCGTTCGCCCCGGCGCAGGTCCGGCGGCTCGTTCCTCGCACGCCTCCCCCAAGTTATGTTCCCCATTTTCAAAACACTTAAGAAAATAAAACCACTAAAATTAAATGCATATAACGCGTTTTAAGGGGCCTTCCAATCCGCAAACTACTCAAACTACCTTTTTATTTTTTGCGTTCGTTATAGCTCCGCTCTCGGCCTCGAAATTCGTTCTTTTCCTGGGAAATAGAAAAGCAGTTCTGTCTCGATTAAAATTCTTGTCTCGAATTAACCCGGCCGCCCCGCGGCGAGGGTTCCGCGAGCAGCAGCCGGCTGCTGCCCGCGATTATCTTGACTGCCGGCCGTTCTTCCGGCCGGCGACAAAGTTTCGCCGGCATTGGGCGGCCTGGAGTTATGTTGTCTTGACTTTAGCTTTAAATTTAGTTAAAATAAGATGATTTTTAAAGTTTGAAAGGACTTTTTATTTATGCCCGAATCTATAACTAAACCAAGCACCATAGAAAACTTTATGAAAGCCAATACTAGTTTGAGGATCGGAGCCGACTCGATTAAAGAATTCCATACAAACTTAGATATTATCGCTGCTGCTATAACCAATGAATCTGAAAAAGCGGCGAAGGCGGCCGGCCGAAACACAATACAGCCAGGCGATGTTAAAACAGCAATAACGGCCGTCACCGGCTCAACTTCTGATTTAAAGCACCTGTTTAAGCAGCTTGAAAAGTTAAATGCAAAAAGCACCGCCGATTTATCCGTTATGATTCAAAATTGGATCGATGCTAATTAATGAAAAGAGTTTTTAATCTTGATTAAAAAAGACATTATTAAAAAATTAGTTAACATTCATAATATTTCCGCGCGTGAGGCCGCGGCCATTTTTCAAACCTGTCTGGACGAAATCGCCGGGGCTTTGATCAAAGACGATACTGTTAAGTTTCGACGCTTCGGAGTTTTTAAAACGAAAAAGCAAAAGCCGAGAATTATAATTCATCCTACAACTGGAAAAAAGATCAAGCGCCCGGCTAAGAAGATTATTTTATTTGAAACCAGTTCTAATTTAGATAAAAAATTAAATTCAAAGATTAAACTTTAATTATTGCAACTCGCCTCAAATAATTCTTGCTTTTTTAAAATTTTTATTATAGAATTACATCCATATAAAAATAAAATAACCCATGCGTTCAACATGAGTTATTCGTTATTAGGGCTAACACAAAAAATAAAACACTTCACCGTTATTACTTTTATAATAGCCACTATTTATTCAGTTTTAACCTATTTTACCTGAATAAATAAAAAAAGTCAAGTAGTTAAGTGAAAAAAGTTGTTAGCCCTCAAAAAAAAGTTTGGGGGAATTTATAGTGAGTAATTTTACCGATTCTAAGATTAATTCTTTTTTTACGATTCCTAATAATCTCAACAATCTTTTCAGTATTCCTAATTCTGAACTTAAAGTTTATTGTGCTTTACGAAAAGCCACATTCGATAATAAAAATTTTTTAATTTTAACTGGAAACGTTAAAAAATTGATTCTAAGTATTCTATCTGATACCTATTCTTCTTTTAAAAATATAAGACGAATAATTAACCAATTAAGAGATCGAAATCTAATAAAGCTGACTCAATCAGACTTAGGTTTAACAATAATTTTTCTCGAAAATAGCGAAGCTCCAATTCAGCACCCTGACCCGATTCAGCACCTTGAATCCAAAAATAACGCTAACCCAACACCCGAATCATCCCTTTTAAGCGCTAACCCAACACCCCCCTTATATGAACTTAAGAATAAGAAAGATTCTAAAGAAGATACGGAGTTATCTAAAGAAAAAAAAGTTATGTCTAAAAATTCATTCATTCTAAATAACTCGACCAACCCAAAAGAAAAACAACAAGACATAAGAATGAATGAATCACCCTTGGTTAAAATTATTAAACCGACCATAGACCAAAAATACATAAAAGCTATTGAGCAACTTCCTGAATTCAAAAAATATAAACCGGACGAGCAAACTAGCATACATCGATTTATACATAAAGCCAAAACTAAAAACATTGATCCGACAATTATTGACGATTATTGCAGGTCCATAATTTTCAACAAAACCCCATCTAACATGAAAAATCCTAAATACAAGCCTATCTTAAATATCAAAAATTACTCTTATGCGGCATTATTCAATAACATGAGCATTTATCATAAAATGGATAATCCTAATTTCCCTTTTGACACCAGGACCCAGGACGAACTTAAACATGAGCAGCGCCAAAAAGAAACAATAGAAAAACAAACACTGGAACAGCAAACCTCGAAAGCAATAGAAAACACTCAAGAAAACTTCTTAACCAAGTTAAAATACTTACAGGACCTTTTTAAAGAAAATTTTGAAGCATTACTAACAAAAGCAAAATTGGCGGTAGCACGCATTAAAAACTACAACCCGTTATTTGTTCCGGAAATCGATGCTGTCGAAGAACTTTATAACAATCATAGTATTTATGACAGTACTGCTATCGTTGTTTAAAGTCATATAAAAAATAGACGATAACTTATTCAGGAGGTGATTATATGACAGCTAATTCCAAAAGCAATACTTTAGCAATAAAGCCTAAAACAAAGGGTATTCAAAAGAAAAAAGAATTAATTAATAAAATACAGAAACATAATTCCAAAAGTATTGCTAAAGCAATAAAAAGCAATAAAAAAGAAAATTGCGAAAGCAATACTTCGGCAATAAGCACTAAAACAAAGGAAACTTGCAAAAGTATTGCGAAAGTATTGCCGGAAAACAACGTTACTGATATACAGCTCACGCCACAACTTAAACAAAATATTGTTAATATCGCCCAGGCCGCGCCAGGATTAATGGAAATGCTTGAATGGTATCATAAAAAACATAAAAATGTGATAGAGATTCCCGAATTAAAAATAAACAGTAAATTATTAGGAAGTGTCGTAATAACCAAAACTTTTAAAATTAGTGAAAAAGCTATTAAAAAGTTTATTGAGTTTGCTGAAAAACATCCTCATCTCAAACATCAAGATTTAATGGGTATGGCTTTGATTGAATTCGTTGAAAAATACCATAATTTTTAATATTACCGTAGCAATACTTTAGCAATATTGCAGATAATTCAGCCATATACAAAAGTATTGCTAAAGCAATTAAATAAATTTAAAGTTAATTATTATCGAAAAACGCTATTAACCCTGAATTGTTTTGATAATCCAATATTAACGGCAATTTTGAGCGTTATCCAAAACGGCAGCGCCGCGGCTGAAAAGGCTTGTGAATCCTCATATATATATATCAGCTAATATAGAACGCTCAAAAATTATTTACTGATATTCCGATAAGTATTGCAAAGTCTAAGTTTTCTTCCGATGTTTAAAACCGATAATGGCGTTTATGTAAACCTAAATAATGATGGATCCAATTTTATATCTTTGGATAGCTCCTTTTATTATTTTTTATAAGCCGTTTTTACTGAACGTCGGTGATATTGTTTTCTTTTATCAGTTTATCGGCTTTTTCTTTTCCGAGGATTTCGCGGATGGCTTCGGTTCCGGTTTTGTAAGGCATAACGCCCATCTGTTCGCGTGTTTTGACCAGAAGCTGGATGTCTTCGTCGGCGAAATCTTTCATAAGGCCTATTTCCTGAATTTGCTTGATCTGGCCGGCTGTTACGCTCGCTATATTTAAGTACGGGCGCTTCATGCCGAGCACTTTTGAAAGAAGGCCCTGCAGGCTCAATGTCTTAAAGCCTTTAACTTCTACCCAGAGATCGCGGCTTACGTTGGATGCAAGATTTTCCGATTTCATGGCTTCGTTGAAAAGATTTTCTTTATAAGTCGTCCATTTGGCTTTAACTGCGTAGAAAGCTTTTTCGTCCATCTGTTTCTGGACGTATTTCAGTTTGGCCTGGTAGTAGTCGAAGTATAATTTGCGCGCTTCATTTGAAACGGTAGCGTAATTGGTGCCTTCGAGGAATATTCTGTAAAGCACCTGTTTATCTTCGCTGAATTCCTTTACCCAGCCTTTTAAGAATTCGACGAAATCTTTCGGCTGATGAAGGCACATTACCGTTATTGATTTGCCGAAAGCGTCTTTGATGGCTTTTGAAGTAAGTATGTCGTAGAAGATCCCGGCGATGGCGCCTTCGGTTGAAAGTATCTGCGCGCCGTTTTTAAGAACGCCGGTTTTCTGTCCTTTATAATTCTGCCAGATGTATCTGTCGCGGCGGACGGGGTCCTGGCGGGTGAATAAAAATTCGGAAATCCTGTACTGTTCGCGTTCCGATTCTTTAAGCTTTAAAAGCGGGTTGGTCGGACCGTATAAAGCTTCGAAAGCTTCAGCCCAGCCTTCTATAAAAGCGAGGCCGCGGTCTGAAACCACGGGGCCGTCGTGGCCGAGATTGCTTTTTTTGTCTATTTTGGATATGGCCGGCCCGTACATGTCGAACATTATGCCGTGAGCGTTTTCATGCGCCACTACGAAGTCGAAGGTGTCGTTTTTAATGGCGTCGGCCACCGAAAATGCTTTGGGTATGTCTTCTATGAAAATGGCGGTGTTGAAGAAGAACCTGCCGCCGTCTTTGAGGTCTAAATGAAGGGGCACCGGAGCGCATGCGGGGCCGGTTCCCATATTGAGGTTTATGAATAAAACCAGCGGGGCCGAAACCTGTTTTTTATAAAACTCGGCGCGCGCCTGATCGCCCGATTTTAAAATAAGCGCGAGTTTTTTCATGCGGGCTATGACGCGGAGTTTTGCGGAATCCGTCATTTCGGGGGAGTTTTTGAGGTAGCCGAGTATTTCGGGAGCGCCTGCTCCGCCTTCGAACGGCGCTATTTTAAATCCCTTTAACATGGGGACTTCGAGTTTTTCAAAATTGTCGCTTACTTCTATCATGACGGGTTTTTTACCTTTAGGATCCATCATGGGCGCGGCGGAAAAAAATGCCGATTCAGCTTTGAAAGGAACGTCCTGGTATTGAGGGGCGAGATAA
>JAKPTH010000170.1 GCA_029571125.1 bacterium | reverse complement strand
AAACCTCGAAATAAAAAGATTCGAGTATAAAGTCGAAGCGGGAGCCGAATTCGCCATCACCCAGCCGGTATTCGACATCGCGCTGCTCGAAAATTTCCTCAAGCGCATCGACCACGTCAGAATACCCGTAATAGCCGGCATCTGGCCTCTCGCTTCGCTTAAAAACGCCGAGTTCATGAATAACGAAGTGCCTGGAATGTCCATACCTGAACATCTCATGAAACGCATGCGCTCATGCGATACAGCCGAAAAACAGCGCGAAGAGGGAATAAAAATTGCCAGAGAAGCGCTTTGCGCCATTAAAGGCATGGTGCAGGGCGTGCAGATTTCCGCGCCGTTCGGCAGGGTGGCCACCGTGCTCGAAGTCATAAACGGAATAGTCGGCTGATAAAAAAACGAGCGAAACAGTTGACTTTTAATAAAGTATTTGTTAATATAACTGTCGTATAACCAAAACCTAATCGGAGGCGATATAATGAGACAGATGACCGAAAAATTTTTAAAAGACGCTTTTGCGGGCGAATCGCAGGCGCACATGAAATATCTGGCTTTCGCCGACAAGGCGAAAAAAGAAGGCAAGCCTAACGTCGCCAAATTATTCGAAGCGATTGCCTATGCCGAAAAAGTCCATGCCACCAACCACTTAAAAGAGCTCGGCGAGATCAAATCCACGGTCGAAAACCTGAAAGCCGCTTTCGCGGGCGAAACTTTTGAGATAGACGAAATGTACCCGGCATATAAGGCCACCGCCGAACTCCAGCACGAAAAAGGCGCCCTGCGCTCCATGAATTATGCGCTCGAAGCTGAAAAAATGCATCAGAAAGCTTACCTCGAAACCGCAAAAGTAGTCGACGCCGGAAAAGACATCGATATTAAATCGGTCCATGTTTGCGAAATATGCGGCTGCACCACCGAAAACGAAGCCCCTGACAAATGCCCCATCTGCGGAGCCGGAAAAGATAAATTTAAAATTTTTTAATTTGAAATTTTATAATTTATAATTTATAATTCTTAATAGCTATAATAGCGCAAGTAAAAAAAATCTTTAGCGGAAACCCGCTAAAGATTTTTTTATGGAATTTTTGTTATCGGCTTTAATTTTATTTAACCTTCTATGAAAAGCTTTAAAAGCTTTACGACGTCGAAATTGATTTTCCCGACGAAATCCTTATGCATCAATTCGAGCGCTTCCTGCGGCGTTAATTTTTTGCGGTAAGGCCTTTTTTCGGTAAGCGCCGAGTAAATATCGCAAACAGATATGAACTGGGAGGCCGTATCGATGCCGTATTCGGTATATCCGCGCGGATAACCCGTTCCGTCAAGCTTTTCGTGATGCTTGAACGCCACCTCCGCGACTTCTTCTTTAAACCCTTCTTCGAGAAGTATGTTATGGCCGTAGAAAGTGTGAAGCTTGATCTGTTCAAACTCTTCGGTCGTAAGTTTTTCGGATTTATTTAAAATATTATAATCTACGTTGATTTTACCTATATCATGCAAAAAGCCGCTCAGAGTTATGGCGTTAAGCAGTCCGACCTTTACATGCTTGAACGCGCATATTATGGAAGCTATTATTCCAACGTCGAGCGAATGCCGGTAAATCGCGTCGTCGAACTGCTTTATTTTCAACAGATTTTTCACTACGCGGGAATCCTTAAAAACTTCATAATATGACTGAGTGCAGTTCGGAAGGACTTTTTTAATATCCGTCATGCGGCCGTAATTATTAGACAGGATAAGGTAGTTTATATCGGTCATTATGGCGTCCACTTCGGAAGTGCCGTCGCCGGACGCCGCCGTGTTCATCTTCTGCTTTATGATATTATTGACGTCGTCTATTTTAAAGGGCTTTTTAATGAAATGGCATGCGCCTAAATTAAGGGCGTCGATAACGTTTTCGGTGGTCGCAAGCCCGGACATCATTACTACGTTCATTTCAGGAAGCTGCGCCCTTGCGAGCCTTAAAAGTTCTATGCCGTCGAGGTTCGGCATGCTGATGTCGGTAAGCATCAAATCGAACGAATCGCTTTTTAATTTATTAAACGCCTGAATGCCGTCGTTGGCCGTTTCGACGGCGTATTCGTTTTCTAAAAGCTCGGTTAATAGCTGAGTTATATATTTTTCGTCATCTACGATCAGTAGCTTTTTTTTACCGGCGCCGGCCGAGGATTGCTGCATACCGACCTCCTTTTCAATAATTTTGAATGAATATTTCGACCCTCAGCAAAGCATAATTGGCGACATTAAACGGCGCCGTTTGAAATAATATCTGGTTGAAGCCGCGGTGAAGCCGTCCGGTCAGGTCGAATTGATACGGACGGAATTCGGTGGCCAGCCTGAAAGCGCCGTTGAGAGCTTCAAAATTATTTACCTTCAACGTTAGAGGAAAAACGAAGTTATTGTCGTCGGCGAATAATTTTTGAGTGACTATCAGCATGGCTTTTTTAGGCTCGCAGTCGAGCCTGAACGCCGCGAGCGCCATAGCTTCCTTTTCGTTGTCAAAAAAAACATAATAACCGTCTATATCGGATTTTTTGATATCCGTGTTCACGCCAGTATTGAAAATAATATTGCCCGCGGGCAGACGTTCTTCAAAATAGCACGTAAAAACCTGCGTCTTTACAGGCTGACGAGGAGATGCGCCCGCCGCCTTCGCAGATTTCAGAGTCGCTTCAACGGTAGCCGCCCCTACGGCGGACTTCTTCACGACTTCAGCCGTTCCTACGGTCTTTGGCTTTTCCGGCCCGGCCGGCACGTCCACCGGAGTCTCGGGTTTTTGAACAGGCTCCGCGATGCCCTGCGCCTTCATCGTATTTACGACCATTTCAAGCGCGAGCAGATAAACGTCGTTTTTAGGTTCCAGCTTTACGGCTTTTTCAAAATGCCCGCGGGCGGTTATATATTCTTTCTGGTTGAACAGGTCGGTCCCTATTTTGAAGTGCTCTTCGGCCTCCGGGTTTACCGCGGCCGACGAGCCTATTATTTCATAAGTTTCATCCGGTATGAGCTTGGAAATTAAATCGAGCTCTTCGGTTTTAGGCGCTTCCGCCGCGACGCGCGTAAGCTCCGCCGGAGCAGTTTCAGTTTTGTTTTCGGAAGGTTTGGAACCGCTGTAGGTAACGTTTACTTCTCCCGTTTCAAGATTCAGGCTGCCGAAGTTCTGAGCGTCTATAAGATCGAGCGAATCAGAAACGTCGTCGGTGATCCTTTCAACCGCCAGACAGTATGGAACCTGAGGCGGTATAACGCACATAAGCGCCGGCAGAATGCACAGCGCAATATAAAAAATAAGCGGTTTATGACGTTTTACGCGAATGATTTTTATAAAAAATTCCATCTATATGCTTCATTCCGATTTTATTTGAAATTTTAATTTATTTTTGCGAAAATTTCTTCTCTAATTTTCGCGTAGTAATTATATTATAAAATACGCTTTCATGTCAAGGCAAATATTAAGTCAAAGCAATAAACTAACGCCCGCAACACTCCTTTATGAAATCACGTACCGCGTCAAGCGCGGCCGGCGAAAGAGGCGCGGCCGACAAGTAAGACGATACGTCGTTTTTGGCTTTAGCGGGCTTGAATACATGGTTCACACCCGGCACGAGAAGCCTGGAAAAGCGTTTGCCTTTTTTTGCAAAAAGGTCGCAGTAAGCCGAAAAATCCGAAACAGGCACCTGCGAATCAAGCTCCGCCGCGATCAAAAGCACAGGCTTTTTAAGCGCCGAAGCCAGTTTTTCAGGAACTATATTGAGGTATTCGCTTACAAACTCAGGCTGGCTTACAAGGCTTTTCAAAACCACATCCATGCTCGGGACGTTTACGGTACCTTTGAGCTTCGGACTTCTGCCGCTTTTCAAACGCTTGATAACGTCCGAAAGCTGATTTAAAAACTCGTTCTTATCGGAGCTTGAAACCGATACGCTATAATCCAGGTTATATTTTACCTGTTCGAGTATGAGCTTATCGAAAGGAGTATACGGAGCCGCCATCAATACGACGCCCCTGGCTTTCGGAGCGCCGGAAACCGCGCTCATGGCTATGAGCCCGCCTTCGGAATGCCCCAGTAAAAAAATCGAGTCCGCGTCGATTCCTTCTCTCGCGCTAAAAAAATTAAACGCCGAAACGGCGTCGGAGACATAACTGGAAAAAGGCGAATCGCCGCTTAAATCTGAATTGCCCGTATTGCGCTTGTCGTATCTCATGGAAGCGATGCCTTCCGCCGCCAGGCGTTCGGAAATGTCGCGAAGAGTATTGATAGTAGAGCCCAAAATGGCGGAATTGCCGTTGTGATCGGTGGGACCGGAACCGGCTATTAAAACGACACCGGGGACTCTGGCGATTTTCGGATCCGAAGGCAGCGTGATTTTGGCATAAAGCTTCATCCCGTCTTTCGCTTTAAAATATAATTCGCTCTCTTTCGCCTTGAATTTGCCGGCCGTAAATTCACGTGTTTCAAGAGGCTTTACGGTTTTATCCAGCTCGAATCCTTCTAAATACATACTGAATTTCTGCAGCGGAACCACAACCCCGGCGAGAGCGCCTGAATTATCAGCATATATGAATATCTCGAGGCCGGATTTTTTTTCGACCGCCCTGTATTCAAGAAATTCTTTGCTTTTACCGGCCAGGCGGCCTTTAACGAATCCCTTTTTTTCAAGCGCGAGTTCGCCGGCCATCAGCTTTTGGGGGACGAATATTTTAAACGATTGCGTCCCGCCTTTCTTATGAGAATAAGCGCCGATTATATGCTGGAAATTATTCGCGTTCATATTGTCCAGAATATACACCGGCATCGCCGAACGCAGGGCGATGTTTTCTTCGGTGCCCTTCCGAAAAATCTTAACTTTGATTTCATCGTCTTTGAAGACGCAGCTCAGGGCCTGTTTTTCACCCATCACCTCGGCGGCGGCCGAATAAGAAACGATACTTCCGTCAGCGGCCAGCGCATAGCTTTGAAGTAAATCTACGCGCACGGGGACGCTGATATTTATTTCCGCTGTGGCTGAAAGGCAATTATCTTTGCCGTGTGCGTAAAAATATTTCTCTTTGCCGATCGGCATGGAATTCTGACTGAAAACATAGGAACGCGAAACGGACTTACCCGTTCCCGGCGCTTTGGAGGCGATTGATTTTTTTTCTTTTTTCTCAGGCGCGGCCTGAACGGAAGACAAATCAGAAGAGCCGCGCGCGGCGGCGTTACTTGAAAAAATTAACGGTAAAGATAAAAGAAGAGCTAAAAACGTAAAAAAAAAGAAGCTGCGATAATCGATTGATTTCATTTAAAAATAGACCGCCTTTTTCCGAATAATAGCTACCAGGTTGAGTAAGGATTGCCTTCCAGACTGGTATATATGGTGATCTGATATTTGAAAGCGGGATGTTCCGGCGGCGGAAACTGGATGTCATAAATTTCCTTGCGCTGGTTATTTTCTTGGTTTACAAGATCGACTTCTCTGGTGGTGAGAAATTCTTCGAGCGTAATTTTTTCCAGGCCGTCCACGGCGTCGTCGGTATTGGTTAAAACCACTATCCACGCCTGATTTGAACTGGCAAAAGGATTTATAGGCGGGCTTTTCCTTAGAAACGGCATCCCTACGCGCCAGTAATCCTCGCGGTCTTTGGTTTCGATAAGTTTCTGGCCTTCGATCCAGCGCAATTCATTGAATGTGTATGGATAGCGCCCGGTGGCGGCGAAAAATTTATCTATGGCGCCGCGGGTGGTTATAAGCGTGTCCTTCAGTTCGAGCTCTTTATCGCGGATAAAAACGACTTCGCCGAGAGGAATCGCGGCCGTCGTTAAAACTCCCATTATAACGATGGTCGTGAGAAGCTCTATGAGAGAAAGCCCCCGGCGCGTGAAGGGAGCGCATAATACTAAGCGGCATTGCTCAATCGATTTCAAGATTATCACCAGTCTTTATATAACGTTTCATTGATAGCGAGACGGTCGTCGCGAGGGTATTTGATGTCCCATATTCCCCAGTAGCCGGTGCAGGAATCACAGCATTTCGCCTTGCCGGCAAGCGGGTTCGCGGGATTGGGATTTCCGGAAGGATTGAGGTCGGCCTCATTTTGAAAAACCTTGCGGTTATGATCGATAAATTCACGGCATCCGATTTCATAACAGCCGAAATCGTTGTATTCGGTCACCCCGGAGGTTACGATTACCCAGTCGTATTGATCGCCGGTGAAAGGATTTACCGGCGGCGCGTCGCGCAGGTACGATACGGTGAAGTTTGGCGGCGCCA
>JAKPTH010000156.1 GCA_029571125.1 bacterium | reverse complement strand
ATATGGTGGGCATGCGGGGGTCGTCCCAGCCGCTGACGTATTTTTTTTCTACCAGTTCGAGCAGCTTGCGTTTGCTCATGACGGTAAAGGTAAGATTGAGGCGCGCGAATTCGATCTGTCTGGGATGGCATTCGGTCTTGAGCACGTCTAAAAACCAGTCGTACAAAGGCCTGTGGTCTTCGAACTCGAGAGTGCATATGGAATGCGTTATTTTTTCGATAGCGTCCGAAACGCAGTGGGTAAAATCGTACATGGGATATATGCACCATTTATCGCCCGTGCGGTGGTGAGTGGTATGCCTGATGCGGTATATTATGGGATCGCGCATATTTATGTTGGGCGAGCTCATATCTATTTTAGCTCTCAGTACGAGTTTTCCATCTTCGAATTCGCCTTTTTTCATGCGCTCGAAAAGCTCCAGGCTTTCAGATACGGGCCTGTCGCGGTGCGGACTGTGCTTGCCGCCTTCGGTAAGCGTGCCGCGGTATTCGCGCATTTCTTCGTTGGTGAGCTCGCATACGTAAGCCTTATCCATTTTTATAAGCGCCACGGCGTAATCGTAAAGGGCGTCGTAGTAATCCGAAGCGTAGTAGAGGTGCTCGTTCCAGTCGAAGCCTAGCCATTTGACGTCGCGTTCGATCGACTCTATATATTCAACGTCTTCCTTGCAGGGGTTCGTATCGTCGAAGCGCAGGTGGCAGCGCCCGCCATATTCCCTGGCGAGACCGAAATTCAGGCATATGGATTTTGCGTGGCCTATGTGCAGATAGCCGTTAGGCTCAGGCGGAAACCTGGTGATTATGCCGGTGTGCTTTCCGCTTTTTAGATCGTCGTTGATTATATCTTTAATAAAATTTGAAACAACGCTTACAGTGGCGTTTTCCGGTGCGGCTTTCTGACTGCCTGCGCCGCCCGCTTCGTTCAGATTAGACATTAAATAATTTCCCCCTTAAATTCAAGGCCCGCCGATAGATTTTATCCGGCGAGTAAATAAAGTTTTTTATATGATACCAGATTTCATTGATAATTTCAATACTTTTACTTTAATTTCTCAAATTCCGGGCCATTTTCGCCGTAAAAATTTTTACCGTGATTATCGTTTGATATTTCGGCGGAATTCTGATATAATGAGTTTCTTCCGCCGGCTAAAAGCCGGAAAGCTTAAAGCGGTTAATGACCGCCGATTACAAATTTACGAAACGAGGAAAAAAAATGCCAGCCGTTAAAATCAGCGAAAATGTTTACAGCGTTGGAGTCAAGCACCCCGATCTGGACGTCTTCGATCTTCTCATGCCGTTAAAGCACGGAACGACGTATAATTCATTTTTGATCAAAGGCGAAAAAAACGTAATTATCGATACCGTCAAATTAAAGTTTTTCGACGAATTCATCGGCAACATAAAACAGATTATCGACCCGGCTAAAATTGACTACATCGTTATCCAGCATAACGAGCTCGATCATTCCGGATCGCTTTTAAGGCTTCTCGAACTCGCGCCGGGCGCAAAGGTGGTCATTTCAAAGGCGGCCGAAAATTTTCTCGCCAATTCTTTCAACTCCAAGCTCGACATAATAAAAGCCGACGACGCTACCGAAATAAAGATAGGCCAGGCGCAGACTTTAAAGTTCGTCGCGGCGCCTTTTCTTCACTGGCCCGACACCATGTTTACATACTACAGGGAAGAAAAAACGCTTTTCACTTGCGACGCCTTCGGAGCGCATTACTGCCAGAGAAACGGCTTATATTCAAGCGAAATGAGCCGCGAAGAGTACGACTCCGATTATTTCCCGCAATTCAAGATATATTACGAAATCATAATGCGCGTCTACGGCACGAAAGTAATCTCGGCTTATAATAAAATAAAGGAACTTGAAATCGATTTGCTTCTGCCTTCGCACGGCCCGCTCATCAATTCCGGAATCGGAGCCCATATAAAGCATTATTTAGACTGGAGCTTCTCGCCGGCTTCCGCAGGCATAAAAAAAGCCGTAATCGTTTATTCTTCCATGTACGGCAGCACCATGAAAATGGCTTATCACATAGAGTCGCTGCTGAAAATGCGCGGCGTAAAAACTTTCGTCGCCGAAATACCTTTCGCGATGAGCGAGTCTCAGACGTCGGCGGTCATATCAGAAATTTCTTCGGCCGACGCCGTGCTGTTCGGCTCTTCAACCGTTTGCTCAACCGTTTTAAAACCCATGTGGGATTTTCTATTCTTCCTGGCCACGGTCGAATTAAAAGGCAAAACCGCCGGCGTTTTCGGTTCGTTCGGATGGGACCCTCAGGGACTCAAAATAATAGAGCTCGTCCTTACCAATTATAAAATGAAAGTCGTAAAAGACATGTATAAAATAAAATTCGTTCCCTCGGAAGAAAAGCTGATAGCATCCGACGCATTCGTCAACGAACTCGTCGCCTCCATGAACGGCGCCGAATAAGAAAACGCTTCGAAAAAAGCCTGTATATAAAAAAAGCCTTCACGGAAACTTACCGTGAAGGCTTTTTTACGGTTGTCCGCGCTAAATAGCGGGCGAAGCCGGATTTTAAGCTAGAATTTTTTCCAGAAGCTGGTTTTGGCCTGAGGCTTTATAAGCTGGCGGGCCTTTTCGGCATAAGGCGAATCGATGGGCGCGTGCGTTATTACGGAAATATTAGCGTTGACGGATTCTTCTATCATTCCTTTATCGCGGTACGCC
>JAKPTH010000143.1 GCA_029571125.1 bacterium | reverse complement strand
TTACAATTAATTAAAAAAAACTTTGCAAATCTTTTTTTTTTTGATATAATGAACTTACATTAACGCGCGGCGCGTGCCCCGCTTTATATGAAATATCGCTATCTAATAAAGGCGGATGTTTTATATGCCTTACTACGAACGATTTTTAAATCTTTATAATAGCGCGAAAAGCGCGGCCGTAAAATTAAAAGAGCCGGCCGTTATATTTCTGATGACGCTTGTTTTAAATACAGCCGCGGCGCGGCTTGCGGTTGAGCCCGTATACGCCCAGGGCGAGTCCGCTTCGGCGCTGTCGGAGCTCGAACCTTCAGACGATTACCGTCCTGACGGCTATTACGAGCCTTACGATTTTTCATTCGTAAAAACCGGTCCCGCGTCCGAAACGCCTCCTCCGACGAAGCACCCGCTGCCGCCGGAAGCTTACGGCGAGCAGCCGTTCACTGGAGAGCAGCCCGTAATTTCGGCGCCCGATCCGCCGGCGCCGCCGCAAAACCCTCCGCAGGGCGGTTACAACGATCCGTCGCTGGGGCCCGACGCTCCGGCCGGTCCCGCGGATGCGGTTATTTCGGTCCCCGACCCGCCCGATTTCAATGCGCTTACGGCCGTTCAGCCGGCCGGGCAGCAGAACTCCGTGGTCACCGATTTTTCCAACGTGCAGAACCCTTTTAACGAAACGGGCGCCGCGCCTGAAACCAAAACCCAGCCGGCGGTTTCAGATCCCGGCGCCAAGTCGCCGCCTGCGGGCGCCGGCAAAGCCGCCGAAGCGATGAAATTTTTCGTCCGCCGCGGAAAAAAGCCGCTGCGTTTTAAGTTCTCGTCCGAAAATTTTTCCGCCAACTTCGACCGCATAATAGGCGGCAAGAACCTTATGGACGCCAACTGGCAGGAAATTTACGACGCCCTCCTCAGCGCGTATAACGGCGCGGTTTCCGACAAACTGAGTTCGGCCGAGCCGCTGGACGAAGAATTCGAGCGCATCAACTCCGTGCTGATAACTTACATGCTCAGCTACGGCGGCCCGAATTTCGACAGCGTAATCGTGAAATATAAAAATTATTATTTCGCCTTTCTGGGCCCGCTTGCGAGCCCGGAGGCCGCTTCCGGCTTCAAGCCCGCCAATCCCGAGGCAAAATACAAGCTCTTGCGCCTTCTCGGCGGCGACATCATAAAAATCATTTCCGGCAACACTATAATGTTTTCTTTGAAGCCGCTTTCTTTCTGCGTTAACGACATTATGCGCGAAGTGGCCAACGGCGAATTTTACAAGCTGGAAGTGCTCTTCCGCGTTATGACTTCGGCGGACGCGCCGGTGCGCAATCTCGTGCGGCCGTTCTTCCAGCTGCTGAAATCCAAGATCGCCGGCGCGCGCGACCTGGAAAAAGTCCAGCAGCTCAGGACTAATTACTCTAAAGCTTACGAGCTTCTCAACAAGATAAAATAATGGATATTTTCATATAAAATGGAGGCGTTATGCAAAGTGGAGTTTTAAAAAGGGTGAAATGCCCGGCCAGAACAAGTACAGGTATAACCTTTAAACCGGCCGCCGCCGTTATAGCGGCCGTCTTTTTTTTACTCGCGCTTTTATCGCCGGCGTTTCCGCCGCCCGTTGCCGCCGCCGGAAGCGTGATGCTGCCAGAAAAACACTCTCTGCGGCCTATTTCAAAGTTCAAGGTCGTGCTGCCGTATGCCGACGCGTCCAGGATATTTCAAAACAATAAAATGGTGATGGTAGATTACGAAGAGCTGGACGCCCTGGTCGAAAAAAACAATAAAATGATATCCGAGCGCTACTCCTCGCCGTCTAAAAAAGAAAAAACCCCGCCCGCCGATTACATAATAAATTCGGCTTCGTATAAGTTCATAAAAGACCACGATAATATTCTTTGCGGGCTCGATATAGACTTTTCGGTCCTCGCCCGCGGCCGTCACATATTAATTCCGCTTATAGGCGGGTCTCTCGCCTTAAGCGACGCGGTCATAGACGATACGGTCCCCGTAATAATATCCGAGCCGCTGCATTCAAAGGCGGAAGAAGGCTTCAACTACGAACAGCAGGTCCAGCAGGCCATTACATACCAGCAGAACAATATAAACGTTCAGCCGGTTTTGCAGACTAACGATCCCGACTACAGCGCGCCCGCCGCTTTAAATAACAGCGGCCGGGCCTCCCGCGTCCGTTCCGCCTCCCGCGCCGCCGCCGCCAGCCGTTACTCTCTGCTGGTAGGCGTTTCCGGCCGCCACACGCTCAGCCTCCGCTTCATCCTGACGCCCAAAAAAGAAGGCGCGCAGTATTCATTTTTCGTTCTGACCCCTGATTCGCCAAGAAATACGGTGCTTTTCATGCACGACAGCGCCGACGCCGTCATCAAGATGAAGCCGGCGATAGGCGAACGCCTCTTCATACATCCCGAAACTAAAAAGCAGGCGCTTGAAGCCGATTTCGGCTTCAGCGAAAGGCTCGACTTCAATTTTTATTCGATAACTCCCGAAGAAAAAAAGGCGATCGAATCGGCGGCCGCGCCCGACGCCGCGGCCACTTCAGAGACGGCCCTGACTTCCGCCGAAGGCGATACGCTCGAAGCCGAAGCGCCGCCTAAAAAATACGAATCGGAGCCGGCGGCCGTGGGCTGCAACGTAAAGACTATTTATTCGATAGGCGACGGCGTTATCCGCGGAAACCACGATATCACCTTTAACATAATAAAAGGCCAGATATCCAGATTTTCATTGGAAATGCCCGTGGCTACCGATATAGACGAAGTGCTCACCGATAACTACGACAGGCGTGAAATCCGCCAGGTGCGAACCTTAAACGGCGCATCGGACTATTCGTCGGTCGAGATATTTTTGAAATATCCCGTCACCAACGAATTCAACCTTACCATCACCACCATAACCAAGATCGACGATGCTACCGGCGAAGTTAATATGCCGGAGCTGCTCTTTCACAATATGGAAAGCGAACGCGGCCATCTTGCGATCTGCGCGCTTACCAACGTAAAGATAGGCCTGGCGCGCGACCCGTTCAACCTCGAACGCATAGACGCCCAGGAACTGCCCGAGCGTATAAAATTCGCCGTGGTATCGCCCATACTTTTTGCCTTTAAATATTACAAGCATCCTTATCGCGCGCGCCTCACGCTCACTAAATACTCGGATTCCGAAGTGCTGGCCAGCGTTCTGACTTCCAGCGCCGTCAACACTTTTATAACCAGCCAGGGCCGCGCCGTTTCAAGCTGCGAATACAGCATAAAAAATAACGGAATGCCTTTTTTGAAGCTTTTGCCCGACGACACCATGGAAATACTCGACGGCGCCGTAGTCAACGACAAACTCGTCAAGGTCTCCTACGATCAGGACGCCAACTTTAAAATACCGATCGTCAAATCTCAATTCGTCAACGACGATATCGTGGAATATCCGATCAAGTTTAAAACGTCGGCCGGAACCGAAAAATTATCGATGTTCGGCGGCCTCACTCTCAAGCTGCCCCGCTCGGAGGTGCCTTCGATGCACCTTAAATGGCGCGTATATACGGCCGACGGATATGTTTTTTACAATATGAACGGAACGCCCGATTTAAAGCAGACGCCGGCCGTGCCGCTCATATATCAGATGCCTCTTAATTTTATCAACTTTATAGTATACGTATACAAATCTCCTTATGCCGTAAGCTTTTTTATAGTAAGCTTCTCTGTCTTGCTCATGGCTTTCGTCGGCTATATAATTTACGCCGGCGGCGAAAAAGCTTATGAAATGGGCGTGTTTAACGCCATATGGAACTTCGTGTATAACCTTTTCGCCAGGATTTTTTCTTTCATTACCGGCCATGCGTTCAGCATTATGATTCTTTTCGTGATAGGCGGCGTTTTACTTGCCATAAGCACGCCGAATTTCAACCGGGCCCGCCACCAGGCCAGAGTTAAATCCTGCATATCCAACATGAAAACCATAG
>JAKPTH010000135.1 GCA_029571125.1 bacterium | reverse complement strand
TCTATCCATACGCAGCTGGATACCCGCGGACCCTGGCCGCCGGATTGCACGGTTATGAATTTTTGAGTGGAGGCCTTGCCTTTGTTGCCCGAACCGTCCATTATAGTGGTTATCCCGTCCACTATATCAACCGACGAAGTGGCGTTGCCTATAAAAGTAAGGGCAGTTCCCGCATCGAGAGTGACTACAAGCTGAGTGTTCGCGGGGCCCGCTGAAAATGTCGGATTATTGCCGAAATTTCCGTTTTGAACATTAAAATTAGCTTTTATGGGATTATTTAAAACTATCGCTTTTGAAAAAGTCAGCGTCACACGGTCGCCGGCATCTACCAGGTTGGAATTGTTGAAATCGTTATACACGGCCGTCATTAGCGTCGGACCCGATGCGTCCGTCGGCTGGATATCCGTTATGGCTATCGACGGTATGGCAAGATTGCCCGATACGTCGGTGATCGAGTTGGCCGCAATTCCGCCGCCTGCGATGTCGATGCCCGAAGGCTGGCCCGCGTTATTATTGCCGTTGTAAACTCCCGGAACCGTAAAACGCGCCTGGCCGTTAAGCGTAAACGTGATTTCATAAGTGCCTGTTTTGGCGTAAGTCGTAAAGTCAAAATAATCGCCTGAAACCGGCAGGTTGAATATGGTCCTGTTTAGAGCTGTGGCCGGAGGCGGCGGAGGCGGTATGAATATCGCCTTGTTCAAGGTTATCGAAAGCGTGTCGCCGTTAGAAACCGTGCCCGATGCGTCCACGTCGGTCCAGCGCGCTTCGGTTATCTGCGGACCGCTTTCAACCACGCCGGCTATGTCCACCGGCTGGGCCGCGGGAACCGCCGGCTGATTCTGGCTGTCGATAATGGTGGTGGCGTTCGGAGCGTTTATATTAATGCCCGACGCCGTGCCGCCGACTCCCGAATACGTTCCTATTATCGTCAGACGGGCATTGTTGCCCAGCGTTATTTTAAGCTGGTTCGCGTTTACGCCGGCCTGAGTGAATGTCGGCGCCGTTCCAAGCGAGTCCGCTCCGTTGTTGGCCGGAACTACGAAATTAGCCGCCGTAGGATTGTTTGCCGTTACATTTTTGTTGAAAGTTAAAATTATAAAATCGCCCGCAGTAACGCCGTCTTTTGTGACGTCGGTATATACGGCGGCTGTTACCGTCGGACCCGCCGAAGCGCCCGGAACTATATTTACAGCCGGCGTCGAATGCACTGCGCCGTTGCCGGAAATATCGGTTATAGACTGCAGCGGACCGCTTCCGTCGTTTATGTTGATGGTCGAATTCGCCGCCGCCGGCGGGTTGAACTGAAGCGCCGCGCCTGTGCCGAGAGTTATTTTAACCGTTATGTTATTGGCGTTATTGTTTAATTTTTCAAATGTAAGACCCGCGCCGCCAAGGTTGCCGTTGGTGATCGTAAAATGCCCGGCCGCTATGGGTGCGGTATTGAATGGATTGACTAAAATAGGCTTCGAAAAATCCAGCTCGATTATATCGCCTGCGTTAACGCCGTCGTTGCCTACGTCGGTATACCTTGCCGCCGTTGGAGTGGGATTGGCGTTATCGGTCTTCCCGATATCCTTTACGGTCGAACTGGCCGCGGTATTTCCGTAAACGTCGGTAATAACCCCGTTAGCTATCGTCGCCGAAACGTCGATACCAGACGAAGAGCCGGGAGCGATATTTCCGTTATAAACCCCCGCCACTTTGAACGTCGGCGCCGAAGTGAAACGCAGCCTTATCTGAGTCGGCAGAAGCGCAGGAACGGCAGTGCCGGGCGCTACCAGCGTAAAATTGGCCAGGCTGTCGCCGCCTACCGGAAGCTGAAACGCGTTGGCCGCGATCGCCGCCGAAGCTGTTATGGCCTTGCTGAATGTCAGCGTGAGCTCGTCGCCCGCCGTGATCCCGTCCGGAGGAACCGCTGTATCCGTAAATTCAGCGGTTGTCAATGTCGGCCTGGTCGTATCGGTTCCGCCGATATCCACCATGGTGGAAGCTTCGGCCGGATTATTCGTCTGGTCCTGTATATTGGGGCTGTTGGGCGCTATTATGTCGATGCCGCTCGCCGCAGCGTCGGTGCCGTAAACTCCCGCTATCACCAGCGAAGGCGCCGCGCCGAGAACCAGCCTTATCTGATTATTTGCCAGACCGGTGTTGTTCGCCGAAAAACCCGCGCCGCCCAGCTGGCTGCCGGCCGGCTGGAGCTGGAATGTCCCGGCTGTGACGCTCGCCGCGGTAAACTGTATCGGCTTATCGAAAGTCAATACCAGAGTGTCGTTTGCCGAAACGCCGTTATTGTCCACGTCGGTATACACCGCCGTCGTGACTTTCGGACCTATGGTGCTCGCCGAAACGATATTCCTCAGAGACGTGGCCACCGCGCCCGTGCCTTTCCAGTTCTGTATCTGCGTGGTGCCGTTTGCGACGTCTATCTGCGAACGGTTCGCGCCGCTGAACGTTACTACCGGAGTCGTGCCCAGCGTTATTCTTAATTTTCTGTTGTTCACTCCGGCTGCAGCGGCCGTAAAAGTCGCGCCGTTTCCAAGAGTCAAATTCGAAAGCTGAAAAGCCGCCTGCGTTACGCTCGATAACACTATCGGCTTATTGAACTCTATATCTATAAAGTCGCCCTGGCTTACGCCCGCCGGCGCGTTGTCCGTATAAAGGACCGTGTCGCCTATCGTTGATATGCTCGCGCCCACGGCGTCAGTCGAGCCTATGTCGCGCGGAGTGCCCTGCGCTACCGCTTTATTGCCGTAAATATCCATGATCGAATTCGCCGGAAGCGAACCCAGAATGTCCATGCCCGAAGGCGCGCCCTGAGTCGTATTCCCTGAATAAACACCCGGCACCGTTATGTTGGCCGGACCGTTGAAAGTAAGTATCATCTGCGTATTGTTTGCCGGATTAAGCGCGAATGTCGGATTGTCGAGATTATCGTTCGCTACCGGCACCGTAAAGGCATTCGCAGCGGTAAACGCTGCCGGCCCGAATACGATCGGCTTATCGAACGTCAATGTCATCGTATCGTTGGCCGAAAGACCGTCGCGCAAACCGTTAGCGTCGGGAATGTCAGTATATTCCGAAGCGTTGGCCGCCGTTATTAAACGCGGGCCCTGAGTGGAAGCGCCTACTATATCACGGTTCGGACCGCCGTTACCGGCCGGAACCGTCTGTGCGCGGTTGCCGAAATCGTCGACGATATTCGGCGCTATCGAAACGTCTATACCGGAAGGCGATCCCGCTCCCGTAACGCCGGCCGCGTAAACGCCGGCTATCGTGAACGCCGATCCCGCCGCTATAGTAAAGTCTATCTGGTTATTGGTTCCGGCCACGAGCGCGCCAGTTCCGGCTATCGAATCGCCGGTGACCGGAAGCGCCAGGTCCGTATTGGCCACGTTAGTATTATTCAATATGACTGGTTTGCTGAATACCATCAAAAGCTTGTCGCCCGCGTTGACCGTGCCGGAATTATTTGAATCTGTAAATACCGGATTCGCGTTTATATAAGGCCGCGGCGCGTTCGGAAGCTCTATCGAAGCCGGATTGGTAAGCCTGTTTACCACTTCATATCCCTGCACGCTGTTCGCGCTGTTAAGAGCAAGGTCGCGTATCGCGTTGGCCGCCGCAGGAGAGTATCTTATCGAATTTATCAGGTTGTCGCCCGGGATGGATATGAATTTAATTACCGGATTCGCGCCCAGAATTATAGTCACCTGAGTGTTGAGCGGCCCCGACGTTACAATCGCTCCAGTGCCGAAATTGCCCGTTGCGTCCTGCGTGAATACTCCGCCCGCTATCCTGCCGAGCTGGAAAGTATTAGCGTTAAGAGCTGTCTGGCCCACCTGACCCGTCTGTATCTGCTCGCTGAAAGTCACTATTATCTGATCGTTCGCGTCGATTCCAGGATTGGATCCGGTTTCCATATAATTAATGCCAGTTATCGTAGGTGCGCCAGCGTCTATCGTGAAAGTTATCTCGTCGCCAGCAAGCAATGTTTTAGGAGATGCCGTGCTTTGCAAATTGTTGCCCACTGAATCGCGTCCGGTAATCCAGTATTTTATTACCGCGTTATCCGGCGCCGCGCCCAGAGGAAGCGTTGCCCGAAGCGTCGTCACGCCGTTGGCGATCTGCGCGCCCTGAAGGTTCATCGTTAACGCAGGCTGAGCCGCGCCGTTAATGGTATAATTTAACTGAATTACTGCCGCCGCCGGAGTGCCGAGCGTCCAGTCGATGTAATCACACGTGACGCGGACTTCATGGTTGCCCGGCGCCTGGCGCGATCCTTCCGCCGGCCCCTGCGCGAGTCCGTTAACGTTCGGAGAACGCGCATCACACCAGTGGACATAAACTTCAAGCGTGGCCGCCGTGGTGCTTGCCCAGTTAGTCGGATTTGTAGCGTCGGCGGAATCCACCGCGAAAACAGTATATTTATATGTAAGGCCGTAACGGTTGTTGCCGGCATCCCATGTGGTGCCGTCTTTTGCGCTATCGCCGGCCTGGCCGCCGTCGAATGGCGCAACCGTATCGGTAAAGTTCAAGCTCGTCGTGCTGTTTATTATTACAGTTCCCACCGCGTTTGCAACAGGGTCGCGGTAAAGTCTGTATGTGATTGTGCTTCCAGGAAGAGCCGACGGCGGAACGTTCGACCATGTTATATTGGCCGTGCCGTTCGCGGCGTTCGTAACGTTAATGGGAGTGGGCGCTGCGGGCGGAACCGCGAGCGCTTCCGCTACAAATATCTGCAGCGGCAGAATTGATACCAGTAAAAGTAATAAGAAATTAAATAGACCAAAACGCCTTTCGGCATGTTTCCCCAAACATTGCTTCATGATCGTACACCTCATATATATTTATAAATATTCACTTGTCTTCCGCGCGGCCCTTTTTATATATTTCAGGCCTCCGCGGGCGGCATGACGTAAAACACCTCTGCCACTTTGTGTGTTTATCGGAAAAATATTGCGAATATTTATATTCGATTAATAAAAAAAGGCGTTTTTGCCGGAATATGCAAATTTAAAAGGCGTTTTTCGCAGTCATTAAGACCGGTGACCAACTTGAATACTTCGAAAACAATTTTTATTTTTTAGATAAGGGAAGGCGAGAGGCCAATGGCCCCTCCCTTCCCTTAAAATCCCTTCCAACCCCGAATTAGCCTGACGCTTTATGCTTTCAAAGTGCCTGCTTTTCTGAATGCGCTTTAATTTGGTTATGCTCTTTTCGTTAATTGCCCTAAATTACTTTTCCACTCTGCCTTCTATTTTGTTTTATATTTCTGTTTTTTGTTTCTGTTTTTTGCAGACGCGCGCTTACGCGCGCGTCTGCGCAGCATTAATGGCCTACGGGTAAATTAACATAAGGGTTTTTGTGCAGGCGTTTTTATTAATAAGCCTATAAAATAGCTTTCAGGTTAATAACCATTGTTTAAGTTGTTTATAAGCGAGTAGCAGGGGCCAGACAAAATT
>JAKPTH010000124.1 GCA_029571125.1 bacterium | reverse complement strand
TATTTAACTCGGCCGGAACGTCGGGAATCTGAACGTTCTCCACCGCGGCTTGCGAAGCGACGGATACGTCCTGCGTGGCTTCGGCGGATACGGCTGAAACTTCGGCCGTCTGAGGAGATCCGGCGGTTATCTCACCGGTCGCCCGGGCCTGACCCGCCGCGAACAACAGCGAAAACCCCAACAACACTGACATTAACAAATAATTGGTTTTTTTGTGATTAAACTTTAAGCTACTCATTAGTTAAGTATCCCACCCCCATATATGACATTAAAATTTTAATTTTTTGCTGAAATAGTATCATAAAAATATATTATAAGTCAAACAAAATTTGCGGCAATTAAATCTATTAAAAAAAGCCGCGTTATGCGCGGCTTTTTTTAATAGATTAACTTTAAAAAGAGGAGCTTTGAAATCTAGATTAAAAAGAAGGCGGCTTTTAATTATTTACCGGTCTCGGCCTGACGTAATAAACGCTGCTTTCCGGACCGGGTTCCCACAAAGAAGGCGCGCCCGGGTAATTTATTGTGGAAGTTCTGTACCACAAGTTTTTATTGTGTTTTTCGGCTACTTCCCAGTCGGCCGAGCCGGAAACGGGATCTACGGGTATTTCGGAAAAATAAGGATGAGTGGTGTCGGTAAGGTCTTTTAACCTTTTTGGGTAACGGCCTCTGTCTTTAAAAAAATCATCGATAGCTTTTTTGATTTCTTTAAGATTGGATTTTTGAGTTTCGAACTTTGCGAGATTGATTTGATTAACGACTTCGGGTATCGCGAATCCCATCAGTATGGTTAATATGACGAGAGCGACCATTAGCTCGATTAAGGTAAAGCCTTTTTTTATCATCGATTCTTTTTTCATATAAAACTCCTGTAAATATTTAATTTATGGCTTTGGCCTGACTTTGACGATGCCTTTAAACTCGCATTCGATTCCGTCGATGACCTGGTTTGAAACGGTTACATGGTTGTATGTCGTTGAGCCTATGGCAACTCCGATTTTGGAGTAACTGACTTCGGGGGGCGCGCCCGGGTAGTTCATTAAAGAAGTTCTATACCATTTAACGATTTCTTTGGGCTTGTCCTGTCCGGGCGGGGGAGATTTTTCAACCCATTTAACTCCGACTTCCCAGTAAGAATTGCCGGCAACGGGATCTACGGGTATCACGGTGAAATAAGCCGCATAATCTTTTCTTTTATAGTAATTACCGCCGGATGCTACAAGCTTATTTTTATCGATATAACTTTGCAAATCATCGGCTTTAATCCTGCTGACATCGACTTTAATTACGCCTTCGGTCTTGGTAAGATCTTCCAGCTGAGAGGGATAAATTCCTCTATCGGCATAATGCTGGTTGATAGCTCTTTGAATTTCTTTTATGTTGGCTTTCTGGGTTTCGAATTTTGAAAGGTTGATCTGGTTAAGAACTTCTGGAATGGCGAACCCCATTAATATCGTTAATATGACAAGGGCGACCATCAGTTCTATAAGGGTGAATCCCTTTTGATTTATTATCATGTCGTTGCACCTCTATTAATAATATAGCACATAACGAGGTATTTATCAAGACAAAAATATTTACGGGTTTCAGGTTTGCCTTTTCGCGGATTTATTTGTACTTGAATTTATCAAATGAATGTTGTATAATAAATTTCATTAAATATGCCAGCGGAAAAAAATATATCAGGAAGTAAACATGAGCGGTAAATGCAATAATAGCGCTTTAAACGGCGCCGGTATCGATAAGGAATTAAATTCAGGAAACCGTTTTAAATTCGGAAAAAACTGGAGCTTTTTTTTAAAATCTCTTAACGACGAAAGAATTAAAAGCGCCGAAAATTCTTTGCTAAACATGCTTGAAATTCCCAGTTTAAAAGGCCTTTCGTTTCTGGACGCAGGTTCGGGCAGCGGCCTTTTTTCTCTGGCCGCCAGAAAGCTGGGCGCTTCGGTGACGTCTTTCGACTACGACCCGCAGTCGGTCGAATGCACCCGTGAACTTAAAAGGCTTTACTTCGACGGCGACGGCGGCTGGAAAATCGATCAGGGGAGCGTTCTGGACCGCGATTATTTAAGCGGCCTGGGCTCTTTCGATATCGTATATTCGTGGGGAGTCCTCCATCATACCGGCGATATGTGGACGGCGCTCGGAAATATGGCGCCCATGGTCAAGCCGGGCGGAAAGCTTTACATAGCTATTTATAACGATCAGGGGCCGATCAGCAAGGTCTGGAGAACCGTAAAAAAAATATATAATAAAGTTCCTTCGCCGGTTCAGTTTATGATGGCCGTGGGCGTTGCCGGCATCTTATACTGCCGCGGAGTGTTTATGAAGCTTTTGCAGGGCGAACTGCCGCCTTCTATAGAAAAGCTCGAAAAGGCCAAGATGAAAAATGCCCGCGGAATGTCCATCTGGCGAGATCTTATCGACTGGGTCGGCGGATATCCTTTTGAAGTGGCCAAGCCCGAAGAAATATTCGATTTCTATAAAAAATCAGGTTTTACCCTCTGCATGATTAAAACCTGCGCCGGCGCTCACGGCTGCAACGAATTTGTATTCAAAAAGAACGGCGGTTAATTAAACTGCATGAAAAAAATAGTCTTTATAATACCTCATCTGGCCGGCGGCGGGGCGGAACATGTCGCCGCGACTCTTTCCAGGTATTTTCCAGAAAACGTCGAAACCGTATTTACGCTTTTCGAAGACAAAATCGAATACGATTACAGGGGTCGGGTTATTTTATTAAATTTGAAATCCGAAGAAGGTATAATAAAAAAAATAGTTAATATTTTTAGACGTTATTTTAAGCTGAAAAAAATTATTAAAGCCGAAAAACCTGATGCGGTAATAAGTTTTATGGAAAGTTCCAATTTTTTAAACGTCCTTTGTAATCCGGGCGGCGCGATCGTCAGCGTAAGGGCTCATCCGTCGGTCAATTATAAAAACGATCCTTTCAACAGGATGATAGTCAGGTCTTATAATTTCGCAAAAAAAATAATTTCGGTTTCTTCGGAGATACGCGAAGACCTGGTCGATAATTTCGGCATAGGCCGGGATAAAATAAAGGTCATTTATAATCCGGCCGATACCGCCGAAGTGGAAAAAATGGCCTCGGTTCCTCTTGAGCAGGAAGACGAAAAGATATTTTCAGGTTGCGGCGTGATAATAACCGCCGGACGCATGAATAACCAGAAAAACCACGCGTCTTTAATACGCGCGTTCCACATGGCTATGCCGTATATCGAAGGCGCAAAACTCGTTATTCTCGGCCGCGGCGAGCTGGAACAGGATTTGAAAAAATTAGCGGCGGATTTAAACATATCGGATAAGGTATATTTTCCGGGATTTCAGAAAAATCCTTATAAATTTATCGCCAGAAGCCGGCTTTTCGTGCTGTCGAGCCTTTACGAAGGATTTCCGAATACGCTTATAGAAGCCATGATATGCAAAACGCCCCTTGTTTCGTCGAGGTGCCCGTCGGGGCCCGCTGAAATATTCGACGGCGCGGGTTTCAATAATCTTTTCGAGCCGGGCGACTGCGCGGCGATGGCTTCGCGCATGATAACTTTTTACAAACGTGACAACAAGGATATGATTTCGTTCTATGAAAAAAAGTTGTCCGAGCTTTCAAAAGAAAAAATCGCGGCCGAATATCTTGAAGCTTGCGGCATATGCTTGAAGGAGGGCATGCGCGATGAGCGAAATTAAAAGCGCCCTTCCGAAGGTAAGCGTCATAACGATAGTTTATAACGGCGCCGCCGGCATCGAACGCACCATTAAAAGCGTTCTGGGGCAGGGATATAAAAACCTGGAGTATATAATCGTGGACGGCGGCTCGACCGACGGCACTATCGATATAGTAAAAAAATACGAAGATAAAATAGCGCGCTGGGTAAGCGAAAAAGACCGCGGCATAAGCGACGCCATGAACAAGGGCATAGCCCTGGCTACCGGCGACATCGTCGGCATGATACACGCGGACGACTGGTATGAGGACGGAGCGATCAAGGCCGTGGTGGGCGCTTTCTTAAAATATTCGCCCGGCGCGGTGTGCGGCGCTTTGCGCCTGTGGAACGGCGACAGGCCGTATTATCTGGGCGAGTCCGACGTCGAGGGAATGCGTTACGGCATGTCGATATGGCATCCGACGGTTTTCGTTAAAAGCGAAATGTATAAAACCGAAGGCGTTTTCGATCTTAAATACAGATCGGCCATGGATTACGATCTTTTAATGCGTTTTATAAAAAAAGGCTGCGCGTTCATAAACCTTAAGGGACGAGTGATAGCCAATATGAGCCGGGGCGGAATGTCTGAGACTAACAGATATACGGGCCTGGTGGAGGAATATGAAATACGCGTCAGGTGCGGAGTTTCAAAGATATCCGCCGCGGCGGGGCTGGTCAGGAAGTTAGCGCTGTGCCACGGGCTGCAGCTGGTAAAAAAAATACTTGTGAAATCGGGATTGGGGTTTATTTCCGGGTATTTAAGAAAAATTAAAAACAGCGGCGATAAAGGTTTTTTAGACAATTAACATTTTACCGATGATCGGGGGCGGATAATTTTTATGTGCAGGATATGCGGTTTCAGGGATTTTCACGAAAATATAAGCTATGAAATTAAGGCCGTTTCCGAAAAAATGCGCGACACGATGACGCATGGCGGGCCCGACGACGCCGGAACGTATTATTCCGCCGCGGCGGGCGTCGCGCTCGGCCACAGAAGGCTGTCTATAATAGATTTATCGCCTCTTGGCCACCAGCCCATGATCGACGGAAATTATTCGATAGTTTTCAACGGCGAGATTTACAATTACGCCGAAATAAAGGGCGAACTGGTAAAAAAAGGCCATAAATTCGCCTCTTCCAGCGATACGGAGGTCGCGCTCAAAGCATGGCGCGAATGGGGAATGGCCGCGGTGGATAGATTCCGCGGCATGTGGGCTTTCGCACTGTGGGACGAAACGGAAAAAACGCTCACGCTTTCCCGCGACCGGCTCGGCGTCAAGCCGCTTTACTGGTATTATAAAGACGGCCTTTTCATGTTCTCGTCGGAGCTGAAGGCTTTTCACGCCCATCCTTGTTTCGATAAAAAGCTCGATTATAACGCCCTTTCGCTATATCTTCAACACGGATACATAGCTTCGCCGCTTACCATATTCGAAAACACCCATAAACTCGAACCGGGGCATTTTTTAAAGATAGACGCGCGCGGAAATATTAAAAAAATTGAATATTGGAGCGCCGAAAACGCTTTTGTCGAGGGCCTGGCGGCTCGCCGGGGGTGCGCGGGAGAAGAGGCGGCGGCGGAAGAGCTGGAAGCGCTTTTGCTTGAAAGCTTTAAATTAAGGATGGTTTCGGATGTTCCGGTCGGCATGTTTTTGAGCGGCGGAGTCGATTCATCCCTTCTTACGGCGCTTCTGGCAAAAGACATGGGAGGGGCGCAGCTTAAAACCTTTACCATCGGCTTTAAGGAAAAAGAATACGACGAGGCAGGATGGGCTGGCAAGGTGGCCGCGCATCTGGGAACGGAACATACGGAGCTTTACTGCCGTCCCTCCGACGCGTTCGACATAATATCGAAGCTTCCTCAGATTTACGACGAACCGCTCGGCGACGCGTCAGCGGTGCCGACTTATCTCGTATCCAGGCTCGCCCGCACCAGAGTTAAGGTTTCGCTTTCCGCCGACGGAGGCGACGAACAGTTCTGCGGATACAGCCGCTATTCGCTGATTAACGAGCGCGTGGCTAAATTCGCCACCAATCCTTTTCTGGGGATTATTTCCGGCGCGCTTGAATATGTCAGTGCGGAATCCGCATATTCAATTTACGAAAAACTTCCACGGCAGCTTCGGCGCTGGAATAATTTCTACGATAAATTCACCAAGCTGAAAAAAGTGCTTAAAACGAAAAATAAAATAGCGCAGTACGATCTGGCCAATAAATATTTTCTCGAAGAAGACCTGGCCGGGCTCGGGCTTTCCAAAATCAAAAGCCAGCTTTTTAAATTCGACCGCCGGCTCGAGAAAATGAGCCTTCTCGATCAGATGATGTATTTCGACATTAAGACG
>JAKPTH010000120.1 GCA_029571125.1 bacterium | reverse complement strand
CGATCAATGGGACGGCACCGGCGGCGTTCGTTACATTCTGCTTCAGGCGCCGGGCTCGCCTGGCAAAAAGTACGATAAAACCAAAGCTAAAAAATTAAGATGGAATAAAATGGAAAACGGTTATACACCCTCGGCCGCCGGCGGTTATAAGTCAGGGCTTAAAGATCTTACCAAGACCGATATTAAAGTCATCGCCGGCGACGGAAGCGGAAGCGTTTATTACCTTACCAGCCCGCGCACGGTACACGATAAAAACGATCCCGCCACGTTCTGGCATCCCAACTCGACGTTAACGAACCCCGTACCGCTTACCGTAGCTAATAAACCCGAAGGCCCGTTCGTAGAAAGCGGCGTAAACGTATGGAAATGGAAACGCAAAACCAGGGCCCGTATCGCCAGCGAGTTATATCAGATAGAATATTACAACGGCACGGAAAAGAAAGAAAACGATTTTAAAGTCGGCGAACAGGACGCCATGTTCTTAGAAACGTTCAGGACTCCCGACGCCTCCGACGAGCCTCTCGTCGGGCCGGCCGAAGCCCTTTCGGAACCGGATGATATACCTCTAGCGCTCGCCACGATTAACCTCGCAGGCCCGCCGTCGGGCAATAACGAAAAGATGTGCGTAGATATTGCGTCATCCAATGTAACGCCCGTAGATGTAAATAATGTTAAAAAATCAGACCTCGCCCCCATCGCCAGAAAAGATATAACTACATCCACCCGCGACGGCGGAGTGCTTAAAGAAGATAAGATAATGGGCGACGAAATAGAAGAAGATAAGCAATACCGTTGCTACATGGAAAATTCGCCCCCAAAATTCCTCGCCGACGACGTAGTCAAGAAAAACATTAAATCAGGCAGCGCGCTCGAAGACATAAACGATAACAAAGCAATCGGCGGTTTCGATTTTGCAATCCGCCCCGCTACTGCATGCTATTATTGGCGGGTCGAAATGGTCGAACCGATGAAAAAGATCATAGACCCCAATACATCCTTTAAAACTTCAAGAACAGGTACCGAAGTTGACGTTTCGGTTACAAAAGTTACAGCCGCTATGCTTCCTTCAGACTGGGTAAATCCGGCCGGCGTCACTATAACCGACGGAACGTGGTACTGCTCTCAGGGCGTTAATTCAAAAGTACTTCCCAGCGCGGAAAACAGTCTTGCCGCCGAAGCTTCGCCCGATTTCGCTTTTACGCCTAACGAACCCGGCATATATAAAGTAAGCCTTATAGCCACCGCAAGAAAATGGAATTACGGCGTTCTCAGCTATCCTTCGTATATAACCGACCGTGAAACCAAACCCGGTTGCAAAGACGCAAGGACCCATTTATTGTTTTTCGATAACGGCGCCGGCGGCGGCACCGCCGGTAACGGCGTAAAAGACGGCGCGGAAGGCGACGTCGCAGAAAGATATGTGGTGGTAACCGCAAAGAAAACCGAACCGGATAAATATATCACAAACATAAAAATAACCGGCCCCGCCACCATTAATGAAAACGAGCCGGGCGTATGGAAAGCCAGCGCCAAAATCAGGTTCGTAAAAGCTTTCGATCACGAAAAAGGCGATATGAGCGCTCAAAAATTAATGACCACATATAACGGCGTTGGATGCTGGGATTACCCCGACGACGCCGTAACCGCATGGGGCCTCGGACCGAGCGACGGCGGAGAAGATTACATAGCCGGCGCACCTGCACGGCCGTCCAACAGTAAAAAAGACGGCGCCAACACGGTCCTCGAGCCGCTGCTTCGTAACTTCGGCGAAAAAGCTCCTGGCTCGGGCACTCTCACAACCGTTCCGCCAGAACTGGCCGGAGTGCCGCTCAACCTGATATTCGGCAAGCCCGGCACGGAATTCCCCACTTGGGTAGTAGGCGCCGGAACCAGCGCAAACCC
>JAKPTH010000099.1 GCA_029571125.1 bacterium | reverse complement strand
CGATCACCATGTTCTGCTTCTTCTCTTCTTTCTTTTCGCGCCCGCCTTCCTGAAGGTCTTTCATTTCACGAAGCGCCGCTTCGTTTAGAGAATTAAGCTTAAGGACCTCGCCGTAATATTTTTTTGCGCCTTCAAGGTCCTTATCCATCTGGCATTTTTTAGCGGCCTTTAAGTTCAGCTCGATGAGCGTGGCCGTAATTTTTGCGTCCTGCGGACGGAGCTTGAGTATATCGGTATACTCTTTTATAGCGTCGGCTATCATGCCTTTTTTTTCGAACAGCGCCGCCCAGTTAAGGTGCTTTATATATTCTTCGGGCTCCCACTTGGAAATTCTATCGTTCAGCGCGTCCGCCACATAAACGTTACCCGATACGTCGACGCATATGCCTTCGGGGTTTCTGAAGTTTTCGGGTTTTTTGCCGAATTCCCCGAACGAAGCCAGCAGCTTCATATCTTTTGAAAATTTTTGGACCCTGTGATTTTTATAGCAGGTCACGTATACGTTTCCGATATTATCGCAGGCCGCATAGCGCGGGTTCATAAATTTTCCGGGCAGGCTGCCTTCTTCGCCGTAATCTACGGTCATTTTACCTTCGGGTGAAAAAACGGCCACTTTGTTTATATCGGAGTAAACCACGAATACGTTGTTCTGCGCATCGCAAGCCACGCCGCGGGGTTTTGCCAGTTTGCGAGTGTCGAGGCCCATATATTTAAATTCGCTGATATATTCGCCCTTCGAGCTGAATTTCTGGACCCTGAAATTGTCATGGTCGGCGACGTAAATGTTGTTATTGCCGTCGCATGCAATGCCGCGGGGATTTAAAAACTTGCCGCTCGCGCTTCCGTAATTTCCAAAAGAGCCTACATATTCGCCCTGAGTATTGTATTTAAAAACTTTCGCCACATACTGATCGACGACGTAAATATTGTCGTTCGAATCTATCGCTATACCGGCAGGGCCTTTGAGCCTCATGTATATTTTAGCCTTAGATTCGAAGTTTAAAATAAACTTGCCTTCCTGATTAAATTTGCTCACTTTTTTATTGCGCCAGTCGGTAACGTATATGTTTCCGACTGAATCGAGAGCGACGCCGCACGGGTAATAAAGCCCGGCGTCCTTAGTGCCGTAAGCGCCGATAGACTTAAGGCACCTGTACTCTTCGGCGTTAGCCGGACGATTTTCCAATACGCCCGTAACGGCTGCAAAAGCTATAATCAATAAAAGCAGCGGCCATCCCGGCCTAGGTATATCTCTTCGTTTAAATTTCATTTATTTTACTATAAACACCCCTTAAAAGTCAATATTATATTTTAATCCCGCGTTTTCAGGCCTTCAGGCGCACCGCGACGAACGCCGCTTATTCCTCGGCCGAATCTCCAACTCTTATGATCCGGGGCACGGAAGCATAAATATCTGTAGATATTACGCTTTTATAATTTTGCTCGCCGTTTACGCTTACCGTTTTGACGGTCTTAACTTCGTAGCCGGGCAGGCCTTCCTGCTCTATTTTTTCTTCGCCTTTTCTCATCGAGTAATCTTTAAGCCTTTTTTCAGCAGGCGCGCTGAGATTGACTTCGGCCGTTTCTATTGTAATGGTTTCGCCAGCCGGCTTTCTTCCGTAAACTTCGAATTTGAGCCTTCCGCCAGCCGCCTCGCACAAAATAATAAGAGGGGAAGAATTTTTAGAGAGCATGAATTTTAAATCCCTGGAGCCGAAAATAACCTGCGCATCGCGCCCGGGCGGGCAATACGCATGCTTTTCGTCGTAATTGCTGTGATTGAAACGTTCAAGCACCTCTATTCTGGTCGGAAGCACCGCGTTATAAAGCGCGGAAGCGAAAACTCCTATTCCTCCGGAAACGTCAGGGAAAAATCCGAGCCTGTTAGAATTAAAAATTACGGCATCCCTTTCGTTTTTATACTTGACCGCCCCGATGAACTTATTAAAAGAGAACACCTCGAGCGGCTTAAGTATTAGCCCGTCAAGAAAAGCCGCGGCATTTTCGACGTTGTTTTTCAAACTCGGGTTGTCTGTTATATAAGGCGTTTCGAAACCCGATATAAGGTCGGTAGAATTAAGCTGGCTCAGCTTGTCCGCCACGCCGACCGGCGGCTTGATCTGCTCGTACTCTACGGCTATGCGTGAAAAATTGGCTGAAACAAGATTCGAGAGTTCGCCTTTTACCTGCCTGTATATATCCTGCTGAGAAACTCTTATGCCGGCGACATCCCTTTCGATTTTTTTATGGCCGTTCTCAAGCTCGACTATGGTGGCGCTTCTCGGTGAAACGTTGAGCCTTTCGGCTATCATGGCGCAAAGGTTTTCGAGTTTGGTGCGGTTGAAATAATAGCGGCAGGAAGCGGAAACCTTCATTCTTCCGGTTTTCAGACGTATTTTATATTTGACCCTCTGAAAAAGATTGCCCTGGTTTCCAATTTTAAGCACCTGGTCGCAGATCATTGCGGTATTAATTTTAAAGTCTATGTCCCTTGCCGGCGATATAATGAATTCGCGGCCTCCGGCGCTAAGATATATGGGACGGCGGCCGATTTTATCGGCTATGGCGGTTACCACGCGTTCTAAATTTTTATAATTTGTGCCGCCGAGATTTTCATTTAGAAAAAAAACGTTATTGGGCACGCATGGATCGTCGAGAACGACCTTGACTTCATAAAGGAAAAAGCATATAGCGACCAGAGTGGCAAAGATTATCGCGTAAGAAAGATAAACGAAAACCTTATGCACGAAAGATTCGCGTTCTTCTTCTTCGTGTTCTCCGGCGTCTTCGGCGGTCTCATAATGGCGCACGCCCGCGGTGACCTGATATCCTTCTTCTTCCTCGCCGGAAGAGGCTTCTTCATAGCGGTCGTCGAAGCCGCCGGCCTTTTTTTCGGCGCCGTCCTGCCGTTCGAGATTATATGATTCGTTTTCTTCAAAGCCGTTTCCGGCGTTTTTTTTCTTTTCGATCATTCAAGCTCGCCCTTCAAAGTTCTTGTCATAAGAGCCATAACAGACTCGGCCGGCTCTTTTTCGTCGTAAATTATCTTATATATTTCGTTGATTACCGGAAATTCGAGTTTTTCTTTCTTTCCGAAAAGATACGCCGCTCTTGCCGTATGTACGCCTTCGGCGACGCCGGTTATCGCGCTTTCGGCCTGCGAGCGGCTCATTCCAAGAGCTATCTTTTCGCCGAAAGAGCGGTTGCGCGAAAATTTAGAAAAACTCGTGGCGAAAAGATCGCCCACGCCGGATAAACCATAAAACGTCTCTCGGCGCGCGCCCTTTAATTCGCCTATCATAACCATTTCGCGCAGCGCCCTTGTAAGAAAAGCGGATTTCGTGTTGTCGCCATAGTTGAGGCCGTCGCAAATGCCGGCGCCTATCGCCATGATGTTTTTGAGCGAACCGCCGAATTCCAGCCCTGCGACGTCGTCGGACGTGTAAGCGCGGAACCTTTCGGTGGAAAGAAGCTGCTGCGCGTCTTCTCTGAGTTTTTTAGACCTGGCCGCCACTACGGTCGTGGACGGAAGGCCTGCCGCAATTTCGCGCGCGAGATTCGGACCCGAAACCACGGCGATCTTGTTTCTTATTTTTTCGAGGCCGGCTATCGATTCGAACTCTTCGGCTACGATTTCGGAAACGGTCATGAAGTTTTTCTCTTCGATGCCCTTAATTACCGATATGAAATCGTTTTTATCGCTTATAAGAGGAGATATTTTCTTCAGCAGAGGCCTTAAGGTATGCGAGGGCGAAGCGAGAATGACGAAGCGCGAACCGCTCAAAACGAAGTCCAGATCGCTCGCCGCGCACACATTGGCCGGCACGGCTATGCCCGCGAGAAACTCGCGGTTTTCACGAAACCTGTTGATGTCGTCGCATGTTTCAGTTTTATATGCCCAGATTTTTACCTTATGGCCTTTCTGAGCTATCATGCAGGCCAGCGTGGTTCCCCACGCGCCCGCGCCTATTATCGAAACCGTTTGATGAACGCTCATCCCTGAAATCACCAGCTTTATAATAGTTAATTTAAAATCCGTTTTATTTTTCGTCGCGGGTTGAAGAGTTTTGATTTATTTTCAGCTCTTTGCCCGCGATAAGGTTTTTTATATTTTTACGGTGCATCGCAATAACCATGGCGGCTATCAAAGCGGAAACCGACGTCAGAAAAACCGAACCGCCGTCGGCATAATAGATGGCCGGCGGAAGAGCCAGCGCGGCTGCGATAGAGCCTACCGACGCGATTCTGGTAACGGCCACCAGGCATACCCAGATGATTATACAAAGACCGGTGGCCGCGGGCGCCATAGCCAGAAAAACTCCGGCTGTAGTGGCCACTCCCTTGCCGCCCCTGAACTTAAGAAACACCGGAAACATATGCCCCAGAACCGCCGCCGCGCCTATAAAAAGAAGCCACGATTCATGACGCGCGCCGGTCATTGCTGCCGCGGCAAGGCGCACCGGAACGAATCCCTTTAAAATATCCACGGCCATCACCAGCGCGCCTATTTTTGCGCCAAGGACGCGGAACGCATTGGAAGCCCCGACATTGCCGGAGCCTTCCTTTCTTATATCGACATTTTTTAAAAATTTTCCAAATAAAAAAGCCGTCGGTATCGAACCGATAAGATAACTGATTATAAAATACAATGTAAAATCAATCAAAATCATTCACCGTTCAATTTATTTAGCCCTATTTACGCCTGCGGTTTCCGCCGCGTTCTACGGCCTGATCACGCGAAATGCTCTTTTTGAAAACCAGGCGAATGGGATACCCTTCGAACTCGAAAGCGGCCCTGAATTTGTTGATTATATAGCGCTTGTAAGCGCTCGAAACATAGGTCGGATCGTTTACGAAAAGTATGAACGTAGGCGGAGTACGGGCTATAATAGTGGAATAGTAAATCTTAAGCGGCTTGCCTTTGTAAGATGCTGGCGGATGAAGCGAAACGACTTCCGTAAGGTATGAATTCAGCACTGACGTGGTAATGGCGGAATTAACGGCCTTTTCATATATTTCGATCGCCTTTTTTAGCGGATCGAAAGTATTAAGCTCTTTTTTAGCGCTTATGAAAAATTTGGGCGCGTTGGCGGAATCAGGAAACTCCTCATGGATATAATCGATAATTTCTTTAGAAAGCTTTTCGAGTTCGCTTTTTTTCACAAGGTCTATTTTATTTAGCACCAGAACGACGCCTTTTCCGTTTTCGAATGCAAGATCCAGAAGATGCTTGTCCTGAAACGTTATGCCCTTGGTTATGTCTATGAGTATAATAGCCACGTCGGCTTTTTCAAGGCTCGATATGGAGCGCTTCACCGAGTAAAACTCTATGTTATCATAAGACGAAGTGTGTTTGCGAACGCCGGCCGTGTCTATGAGGTTTATTTCGCGGCCTTCGAAATCGATTCGGGTGTCTATGGAATCGCGCGTGGTTCCAGGCTCTTCGCATACCAGGGTGCGCTCGTAGCCGAGAATTGCGTTTAAATAAGATGATTTTCCCGAATTGGGCTGGCCTATAAGCGCTATGTCTATGGCTTTTTTGATAAGCAGCCCGCGCTGCTCAAGTTTTTGCTTTTCGAGCATCGCGTCCGGATCGTCGTCGTCGATATCTGTTTTGGGGTCGAACTCTTCGAGTTCCTCATATTGTTCTTCGGCCATGGCCTTTTTGGCTTTCGCGGAAGGCTTGGCCTTGGTGCGCTCCCTTTTTTCTTCGGGTTTTACCGGGCCCCTGGCGGCGGATTTTTTAACGACGGAAGCGAAACCCTGTTCCTTGAAATATTTGCATGCGAAATCAAGAATATCCGCCACGCCGCTGCCATGAATGGCGGAAACGAAAAACATATCCTTGAAGCCGAATTTATTGAATTCGTAATTAAGCTTGACCGCCTTCGGATCGTCGACCTTATTGACTACGAGCACGATTTTTTTGCCGGATTTTCTCAGCAGATTGACGATCTGCTCGTCGAGCAGGGTTATCTGCGAAAAGCCGTCCACCACGAAGTATATGAGATCGGCTTTTTCTATGTATGTTTTCAGGAACTCAACGATTTTGTCGTTAAGCTTGTTTTTTACGTTGACATCCATTCCGGCCGTATCGATAATTTCAAATTTCATATCGTTCCAGCTGACCGGTTCGATAAGCGCGTCGCGGGTTAAATAAGGAGTTTCATGCGTCAGGGCGCGCCTCCTGCCAATGATCCTGTTGAATAAAGTTGATTTTCCCACGTTCGGCCGACCGATGATTACTGCTTTTGCTAACATTTTTCCACCTATCTATAAATTATTACTTAACGCCGCTTTACTTTAAAATGTAGTCCAGCAGGCTTTTAAAATTATTGTCTATGACGTCTATATTTGCCGAAAGCTCGTTTTTAAGCCTTTCGACGGTTATATCGTCTAAAAATGTGAATTCATTGAGCATAACCGAAGGAATTACTATCGTTTCAGGAATTTCCCTGGGTTTTTTCATGAAATGATCTATTACGTCGCGTCCGGTGAGAAGGCCGGTTACGTTGACTCCGCCGCCGAAGAAGTTGTTTTCGACCGCCTCCATGGTAATTTCCAGGCCGCTCACGCGAGTGTTGAGGTCGTGGACGATATTTTTGAGCGCCATAGCTCCGAGAACCCCCGTTACCATGCTGAATTTCTTTGGATATTTTATCTTCGAGGGTATTTTGCTGAGGCACGAATGATATTCATCGTAAAAATAACGCGCGATGCCTATGCCGTTTTCATACTGGGGATAGTCGTCGTATTCGCTTCCGTCGGGAAGCGCTTCGCCCGCTTTATAATAAAACTCGTCCGCGAGATAAATAAGGTTTTTATCGAAACGGCGGCGGAACTTTTTCTGATAGGGCTTTATGACGCCTATAAGCGCGCGGGCCTCTTTTTCGCTGAACTCGCGAAGTTCGGAAAGCCCTTCACGGAAGCGCGTCAGCCCCACCGGGACGATGCCTATGCTTTCAAGCTGCGGATAAAAGTACGAAAGGTCCTCGATGGTTTTGATGAGCTCGTCTCCGTCGTTTATTCCGGGCATCAAAACTATCTGGGTATGGATAGAAATTCCTGCCGAAGTAAGCTCTTCGAGCTGTTTTATTATATTTTCGGCCTTATGGCTTTTGAGGATCTGCTTTCTGAGCTTGGTATTGGTTGTATGGACCGAAATATAAAGCGGGGAAAGATAAAGGGATTTTATGCGTTCGAAATCTTCTTCGCTCATTCTGGTCATGGTTATGAAATTGCCGTAAAGAAAAGAAAGCCTGTAATCTTCATCCTTGAGATAAAGCGTTTTCCTGAGGCCTTCGGGCATCTGGTCCATAAAGCAAAACATGCAAGAATTAGCGCATCTGGTAATGGAGTCGAATACGGGGCTTTCAAAAGCTATGCCCAGATCTTCTTCGTAATCCTTTTCGATTTCGAATTCGATAAGCTCGCCGTGCCCCCTTTCGACAAGCACTTTGATGTCGGCGTCGCCGACGCAAAAATTATAATCTATTAAATCGCGCATTACATGCGAATTTATAGAGATAATACGGTCTTTAGGCTTTATCCCGGCGCGCGCCGCAATCGAGCCGCGCTCGACTTTATAAACCAAAGCGTTGTATTTATTGATTTCGCTCTCGTCTATTTCGCAACATTGCCCGCTTTGCATAGTGTTATTCTCCGTTCTATCGACTCTAATCGACTTTTTAACGATATAAAATTACCGGCACCTTCGCCGCTCTGACAAGCAGAGTGGTAGTAGAGCCGAGCAGCATCTGATGTATGGCCGAATGGCCGTAAGCACCCATCATTATAACGTCATGCCCGGCCTGGTCGGCCGATTCTATTATGGTGTTAACCACGTCGCCGCTTTTTAAAATCTGTTCGGGGCGTATGTCGTAGCTTTCAAGATACGAAACTGCTTCGTCCAGGACGGCCTTTCCGTCGATCTCGTCGTCCGCGACAGTGATTACGGAAAGATCGTACTTTGCGGCCAGCGTGAACTGCGCCAGAAGCTGAAGCGCCTTGTTGGCCGAAGCCGTCCCGTCGTAAGCGAAAAGCACCTTCTGCAGCTTGCGGTATTTTTCGTCCACGACCATTACGGGCTTATTGACCAGGCGCGTGGCGTTTTCTACGACGGATCCGAGAAAAGCGCTTCCGAAATTGGCGTTTTCCCCGCGCTTTCCCATTATCACGAGATCCGCCGTTTTAGCGTTTTCGGCTATAGCGTTCGGGACGATTCCGGGAAGGAGCCTGGTTTCAAAAGCGACGCCGGCGTTTTCACATTCGGCGGCGAGCTTTTGAAGTATAAGCCTGCCTTTTTCCTCGAGGGAATTTTTAATTTCGCTGTGGTATTCGAAGTCGGTGACCGCTTCCGACAGGAATGTCATGTCTCGCAGCAGAGGGCCTTCGACGATCTTTATATCGACTACGTGCAGCAGAGTAATTTTGCTGTGGTATATTGCGGCTATGTCGAGCGCGTGGCTTACCTGCGAAAAACCGTATCCTGAGCCGTCGACCGGCACCAATATATTTTTAAACATATCTCCTCCGAAGTCTTATTTTTTAAGGGCGTTAAAAACGCTTTCAAGAACGCCGCAAACCATGTCTATATGCTCTTTAGTGACGATAAGCGGCGGCGCGAACCTGACGCTGTTCGGGCCGCAGCCGAGTATTATAAGCCCTTTCGCGAAAGCCGCGTGGAGTATTTTGTCGCGAAGATCCGCGTCGGGGTTGAAATCTTTTTTGTTGTCGACGATTTCGATGGCCTGCATCAGGCCGAGGCCGCGGACGTCGCCGATGAATTCGTATTTTTCCTGCATGGCAAGAAGTTTCGTTTTCAAATAGTCGCCGACGGCGTTTACGTTGGCCAGTATGCCGTTTTCAAGAAGCTCGATGGTCTTGTTCGCCGCGGCGCATGCGACGGGGTTTCCGCCGAAAGTGGACGCGTGCGCGCCGGGTTTCCAGTTCATTACGTCGCGGCTGGCGCATGTTATCGAAAGCGGAAGCCCTGAAGCGATGCCTTTGGCGATGGCCATTATATCGGGTTTAACGCCGAAATGCTCGATGGCGAACATTTTGCCGGTGCGGCCCATGCCGGACTGCACTTCGTCGATAGCGAGCAGTATGCCGTGTTCGCGGGTAAGATCGCGCATAGCCCTGACGAATTCAACGGGCGGAACGACGTATCCGCCTTCGCCCTGGACCGCTTCCATTATGACGCATGAAATATCGTCGGGCGATATTATTTTGGCCATTAACGTCTTTTTTATGAACTCGACGCATTCGAGCTTGCATCCCGGATATTTGGCGCCGTAAGGGCAGCGTTTGCAGTAAGCGTAAGGCGCGTGGACCACGCCGGGAAGGAGCGGATGAAAATATTCATGGTGGCGGATTTTAGATCCGTTAAGCGAAAGCGCGCCCATGGTGCGGCCGTGAAAAGCGCCTATGAAAGCCATCATGCGCGGGCGGCGGCGCCTGTTGCGGGCTATCTTGATAGCAGCTTCTATGGCTTCCGCGCCGGAATTGCCGAAAAACGACATTACGGGATTATCGGCCGAAGAATTTTCTATAGGAACGATTTTCGACATTTTTTCGGACAGATTAACCTGGGTTTCATAATAAAAATCGGTGCCCGACATATGAATGAGCTCTTCCGTCTGTTTTTTAATTACTTCAACTATTTCGGGGTGGCAGTGGCCCGTGGAGCAAACGGCTATGCCTGCCGAAAAATCAAGAAAAACGTTGCCGTCGGGATCTTCCACGAAGGCTCCGGCGCCGCGCCTGGCCACCATAGGATAATCTCTGGTATAAGAATGCGAGACGAACTTTTCGTCGATTCCTATGATTTTTTTTGAAGCAGGACCCGGAAGTTCCGTTTTTATGACAATTTTATCGTATTTCATTTGACACCCCTAACTTTTAATGCTTTTTCGCATGAATAATTGACGGAATACTAAATACAAAATTACCGTTTTATTTTTGTCTTTAGTATATAAAAATATATATAATAAGTCAAGGAAAATAATGACGCTCATTGAGTATAAGCTTAAGTGTCGCTTTCAGCGGGAAGTAGATGCGCCACGCGAACGGCTTTCGATCCTGGCGTTTACAGCCCTGCGCCTTTCGTTAGAAAAGTTCATGGCGTCAAAAAGTTCTTCATAGACGGGCCTTTTGCCTATCATGGCGAGCGCCGCCTCGCTTTTTTCAAAAACTTCGGACTGAGCGCAATATCGAGCCGCCAGTTCGTGTGATATCAGATGATATACTCCGTCGATTCCGCACTTATAATAAATCATCGAAAGGAAAGTACGATCGATAACACATTCGCATTCCGAAAATATAACGTATCTGGCGAAATCCATCGGCTTAGCATAACGGATTTTCAAACCTTCCGGAATATCGGCTCCGGTTTTTGCAAGAGCGCCAGCCGCTGCGGCGGCGATCCGTTCGAGAGCGGCCTCATCCAGCGGACCTATTTCCGATGCTTTTTTTACCGCTTCATTCCCGGGTTTTTTCCACCAGCGGTATTCGTCAAGGTATCCGGCATAAGCGGCGGAGCCGGGAACGAGTTTTTTCAGCGTACGGCGCAGCCTTCTGGAATAAAAATAACCTGGCGAAGAAATTATATTTTTTAAATCGGCCGATGCGCCCTTAACTATTCTTAAATAAGCGTAAAGATCGCGCGATTCGCGAGCCGCGGCGAGCGCAAGAAATTCCGGACGCCTCGCTTCGCGTAAGATGTATTCCAGGTAAGCGTATCTTAAAGGCATATCCGTTTTTACGCCGTCGGGCCTGTAATCGCTAATGGGATATGCGCCAAATACAAAATCTTGAACGGGAAGACCCGCGAAATATTCCTTTTGATGTCTGGTTTTAATTTCTTCGACGAGCTTTTCGCATATCTGCGGACCGGCCACGACGCATTCGCCGAAAACGTCCAGCGAAACCACGCCGGCGACCTTTACTTCGTTATTGAATTTTTCGTAAAGCGCCGAAGCGAGCTGCGAAGTGTAAAATAAACCTTCTTCGAGCCAGAATGCGTCGATTTTTTTTAAATATCCGCTTCGCCCTGCCGGAGTGTCGAGCTTATTGGCCGAATTGAACCCGTCTATGTAAGATTTTATCTTCCGGTTAAATAACGTCGTGTTTTCGTTAAAAGAAGACGTCCACGCTTCCGAAAGCGGATCGCGCCCCATAACCGCAGGCTTAAAATAAAAAGTATCCCTGTCGGTGAATTCTACATCCCTTAAAAATAAAACTTCCGGCGATAATATGAACATGGCCGATTCCGGATCCGCGTAGGTTATTCCGGGGCCGTAAGATAAAAACACCCTGCCGTCGTTTCCGACTTCGGAGTTCCATTTCTGCACGGGAGCTCCTGCTGCCGAATAGAGCCTTTCGCGAGCGCTCGAAAGGTAGCCGCGCGAAACCGCCTCGGCTATAAGGTGCGCGGCCGAAGCGCTGTCGGTCGAAGAGCCGCTCTTGCGCGGCATAAAGAAAGTTGACGGATAAAAAGCCGGCCCCGCGTTTAATTCCGACGCGCCGTAGCCGGCAATGTACTCCGCCGGCCGGCCGGGGCATTTTACAAAATTCGCGCCGGAAGGCTTTACGGCAATTTCAACCTTTATGCCTTTTTCTTCAAAAACGCGAAGCAATGTTTCGAGCCCGGAGCGAAAGCCCTTCGGACCGGACGTTGTTATGAAAGCATAAAATCGGCCCTGGTCGAGGTAAGGGTTTTCCAAACGGTTTAACGCGAAATAAAGCTTGAGAGATTTTTTATCGTAAAGTTTTACCGCGCATGGAATGTAAAAAGCGACGCCGCTTTTTTTCGGAGTTTTTTTCGAAGGCCTCCGGAAACATATTTCAAGCGTTTCCGGCGGGGACGAACCGATTATATCCGGCTCTAAAATATTCGGGGACGCTTTTATCGAAAGCTCCATCACCGTTTCGTCATCGTCAGTAAAGGATTTCGCCATAAAATAATCTTCATCGAAAGCGCGGGCTCCCGTAGCTGCAAGGCAAGCGCTTACGTAAAGCGGAAGCCCGGCGGCGTTATCGGCGGCTACGCCTTCGTAAAAGCCTTTGAAATCGAATGCCCGCTCGACCGCCCGGGAAGCGTTTCCGCCCGAGGCCGTTTCCCTGGCGTAAACCGGCGGAGCCGGAATAAACAAGTTAAAAGCGAAAAAAACGGCAGCTAAATATTTGAAAAAATAATGTTTTTTGATAAAAAGCCCTCCCGGGGTATAAAGTAAAAGTTTCTAACGCACTACCGCGTCTTCTATTCCGAAATATTCTATAATAATATCCAGAGCGCGCATCTGGGCAGATTTTATAACCGAAGACTCCGAGTCGAAACTTTCGAGAGTATTTTGCTTTCCCGGAAGGTCGGTGACGATGAAGAATGCTGAAACGAGGCGGTCTGAGAATGTTTTTTCAAATAAATAGTATGATTCGCAGTCGACCGAAGTTATTTTTTTGCTTTCGAATTTTTCAAGCGCCTGCTCCGTTTCGATCAGCGGGGAAGGAAGTGAAACGTGATACTGCGTGGATTTGAAGTTATTTTTGATTTCGCCGGATTCCTTGAAGGCTTTATCTTTTAGGTAAGCGTAAATATGATTTGAAAAAACCGGGCCGTAAAATACTGACTTTTCATCGAAACGGTAAAACGCTTCGGGTACGACGATATCCCCCGCGGCCATGCCTTCGCCGAGGCCGCCGCAGGAGCCTAGAAATAAAACGCGCGAAACGCCGGAAGCGAAAAGCTCGCCCGCCAGAAGGCCTGCCTGCTCGCCGTAAGGATGCTTCGTAATTAAAAACACCGCGCGCTTCCCGCCTTTGAGCATAAATTCGAAACGCCTTATATCGAAACCGGATTTTAAATACTCGCCGGCTTTAAATGAATATTTGCCTCCGACCGGGTTATATTTAAAGCCTTTTTCGGTCATTATTCCCTTCATGCCAGACGCCGGCCACGATTCGAGGCTTGAGCGGGCTGCTGATAAATTTAAAATCGAATTCTGCGCATCGTCAAGCGCAAAATAATACCGGCTGTCTTTAAAAAACAAAGACGGATCGGAGGCTGAAACGAGGCCGAAAAAATCTTTAACCGCGTTAAAGTTTTCGGTCTTGAGGCCCGCGAGGCCGTATTTTACTATAAAGGCCGCCTTGAGTGATCTGATAACCTTATCGCGCGCGGCGTAATCGCTCAAATAATTTTTTAAATATTTCGCCTTTTCAAAAGCGAGCTTCCTCAGCGTGAAATCCCTCACGAACGATCGAACGTAGCCTATAATGGCGAAATCCGCCGGGCCCGCGCCGGCTACGCCCGATGCGAAAACCTTATTACCTTCCGCTCCGCCCGTTATGACGGTTATTTTATCGCACGGCAGCCCCGCGCAATGATAAAGCATAGCTTTATGGACGGCCATATCTCTTCCGTAATTTCTGTAATCGATGTAAAGCCCGCCGCCGGCGGATTTAAAAAGGGAAGTTTTCGAGCCGTCCGCATAGGAATCGGAAAATTCTTCGAGTACGGTCCGCGGAAAGCGGCTCTTAAAATATAGAGCGCACGCTTCCCGGCCGCCCTGAAAGACTATCATGGCGTTTATTTTCCGCCCGGCGATAAGCGATTTTATATTAGATGGCAATTTCGTAGACGCATATTTGAAAGGATCGGCCATGGAATGTTTTAAACGGCTTATATCGCCGGGCCGGATAATCTGGAAATCGGCCGCCTGCAGATTTGAAAAGCCGATTAAAAATAAAAAAACGAACGATAAAAAAGCGGTTGACAGAAAACTTAATTTCAAAGTAAAACCCGGACGTTCATAAAAAGAATTCGGACGGACGGAGGTTTTTTTTATATCCATAAGCCTCCCGATTATTTAGAGCTTTTTTTTACGCGCGCGAAGCCTTCGGAAAAAATGCCGATATCGTCATAACAGGGCTCAACAATAAATTTTTCCATTTTATTTATTACGCCCCACTTGTTTTTGAGCTTAACCGGAGCTATATTGTTCACGAATTCCCTGGCTTCTTCATACCTCGGCTTTATGAAAAGCTTACCTTCGCGGTCGGCGTATCCCCATTTGGATGACTGGCATACCGGGGCGAGCGCGTCGGAAAACCTTCCGGCGCCTTCGTATTTAGCTTCGACGGCCATTTTCGCGTTTTTATCAATAAAGCCCTTTTTCTGCTTTATCTCGACGGCGGCGAAGCCTTCGGAAAAGTCGGACGCTTCGTCGAACTGGGGCTTTATGACCGCGCGGCCTGTTTTGTCTATATATCCCCAGAGAGAGCCTTTAAGCACCCTCGCCAGCCCGTCGGAGAAGCCGAAAGCGTTATCGAACTTGAGAGTCATAACCACGTTGCCGTTTTTATCTATAAAAGCTTTATATTTCTTTCCGAACCACCCTTTGGTCTTGACTAGCGCGAAACCGTTGCTGAAGCTCTCTGCCATGTCGAACTGCGGTTTTATCACGAGCGCGCCTTTTTTATCGACATATCCCCATAGATTGCCCTTTTTAACGGGAGCGAGGCCTTCGGAAAATGAGCCTGCTTCAACATATTCCGAGCTCACTATCATCATCCCGTGGCGGTCCACGAACCCCCACTTATCCGAAACCCTTACGGCGCCGAAACCTCCGCGGAAATCCTGGGCGCCGTCGAACATATTGGTTATTACGGTTTTACCTTTTGAATCGCAGTAGCCCCACTTGCCGCCGTATTTTACCGGCGCGAGGTCGGAGTTGAAATCTCCCGCCGCGTCGAATATAAAATCTATTTTCAGCTCGCCGGTTTTATCTATAAAGCCAGTCGTGCCTTTAGCCGAAACGGCGGAAGCATTGGCCTGAGTTTTTCCGGGCTCGTCGCCTGCGCTTTCAGCGGATGCTTTGACGCCCGAGCTGTATTTGACTTTTTCAAGCCTGACTCCCGCGTCGGTAAGCTTTTTTATGCATTCTTTAGCGCGCGCGGCCACTTCTTTATATGACGACTTCTCCAGGATCATGAGAAAACCGTAAAATTCGCGGCGGCCGATTTCCATTATAGCGTAAATCGCCGACTTTTGCATAAGCTCTTCCGCGGATTCGGACATTTCCGAAAGCGGCGTGAACAAATCCACGTAATCTTCGCCGTTAAGAGCGATTATGGCGTTGGCCTTAACGCGGTTGTTTTTATCTTTGAGGCTGTTTACTACGTTTTTAAGGGCATCGCGATCGCCAATGAGCCTTATGGCCTCTACCGCGTTTGCGCGGCAGCGGTCGTCGCGCGTCTTGAGGCGCTTTACGATCTCGTCTATCGAGTCTTTATACTGGAGCCTGCCCAGGCAAATTAAAATAGTCGCTATGACCTTATTATCTCGTTCCTGCTTGAGGTGATCAACTAACACTTTACCCGCGCCCAGCCCGCCCAGCTGCATAGATTCGTTGACCGCATCGATGCGCGCTTTGCTGTCGCCGCCCGCGAGCGCTTCGGCGAGTTTATCTTCAAGAGATTTCGCCACGATGGAGCCTTTAAGAGGGCCTGTCGCGGGGGCCTGTATCGTGCCTGTATTTTTCAGCAGGTCGGCGGCTTTTTTCATGCCGTTTTCCTTATATTTAGTGAGGGCGATAATTACGTTTTCCTTGACGGCGTCGTCCATGGAATTGAGCAGCGGAGCCAGCAGCTCTACATTAGCCTCGTCGAGTATGAAACGCATGACATAGGCCGCGGAAGCCTGCATGGCATGATTGTTCGACGCGAGCATGGCTTTGAGGATGCGAAGCGCCGTGACCGAATCAAGTTTTTTAAGGGCCTTGGCGGCGTTGGAACGGACGCGGTTGTCGCTGTCTTCGATTTTAGATATTACGTAGGGATATATTTTGGTGCTTCCGGTGTACTCGAGAGCTTCGATGGCATTTGCGCGCACGCGGGAATTGTCGTCATTGAGATAAGGTATTATATATTTGATTTTCGATTCGTCTCCGAGCTTGCCTATGGCGATGAGAAGCGCCGACACGACTTCAGAGCTGGTCTCCTGCTGAAGCTGCTCTATGAAAGCCTCCGTTATGACCGTCATATTTTTGTTTATGGCGTGCTGAACCACCGCGAGCTTCTCTTCGACGGATTTATCGGACGCGAAATATTTTGCTATGCTTTTTAAATTTACCGTTTTCGTGGTTTCGCCGGCGACCTTCGGCTTAAGAGCTTCCTTGATGCAGTAAAGCGCTTTTCTGGCGAAAAAGCGCACTTCTACGGATTCGTCGCACTCGGCGACGTCGCGAATGATGAGCAGATTGTCTTTAGACGGTTTTTTCGCGAGGATTAAAACCGCTTTTTTTCTGTCGTTTTCACTGGTCGATTTTAAAAGTTCAATAATATCGCTCATTTTCTTTCCGGCAAATATTCAAAATTATACATGAGGCAATGATATCAGAAATAAAATGAAATGTCAAACAAAAAAAGCCCTGACGAATAATCGTCAGAGCTTTTCATAAGCGGAAGACGGGATTTGAACCCGCGACGTTTACCTTGGCAAGGTAACGCTCTACCACTGAGCCACTTCCGCGCATCTCCTTTATACATGGGCGAGGAGAGATTTGAACTCTCACGGTCTCCCACAAGATCCTAAGTCTTGCATGTCTGCCAGTTCCATCACTCGCCCGCGCCATA
>JAKPTH010000085.1 GCA_029571125.1 bacterium | reverse complement strand
TAAGTTCGGTCTGGTCTTCGACTATGGCCCGGTAGCGCTCTTCGCTTATTTTAAGTTCTTTTTTACGGGCGCGCTCGAGCTCTACCAGGAGCCTGTGACGTTCTCTGGCGTATCGGATCGAGCGCATAAGCACCGTGCCGTCCACTTCTTCTTTGACCAGATAGTCCTGGGCGCCTTCGGCTATGGCGCGCGCGCCGGTGTCGTAATCGTTGGTGCCGGTTAGAACTATTATGGGGATGTCGTCGGAATAGCTTTTTATGTTTATGAGGGTGCTTATGCCGTTACTGTCGGGAAGGGAAAGGTCGAGAATTAAAAGATCGAACTTTTCATCATTGGCAAGACTTTCCGTGGCTTCCTTCAAGGAGGTTCTTACGAATAACTCGAAATCCAGTTTCGCGCGGACAAGCATTTCACGGAATAAAAATACATCGCCGGGATTGTCTTCGATGAATAAAATTTTTATCGATTCGCTCATAGAACCCTCTAAAATAATAAAAATGACGCAAGAAAATAATTAATTATCCGATATGTAATTAAAATATTATAATTAAGATTTCAAATATAGTCAATAAAATTTTTATTTTTTAATTTTTTTGCATTCCTGAATTTATTGACTTTGCTTGTAATTTTAATAACACGCTTGACTTCCGCGGCTATTTTAAATATAATAGCGCCTCGAGCCGCGGCGGATTTTTCCGGTTTTTTTTATTGCGCCCGGCTTGACCATCGGGTTGGAAGATTTATTTTGAGGTATCCATATGACAGCTAAAAGTTTTTTTATAAAGTCTTCGCTTGTTTTAAGCTCTTTGATCTGCGCGCTTGTATTCGTCGCCTTCGCCCCTTCGCGGTCGCATGCCGCGCGGCCTGAAACCGACTCGGTTCTTGCGCAGCTAGAAGCCGCCGACTCTTCCGCCTCGTTCATTAAGTTTTATAAAGAAACGAAAAATATTCTCAAAGAGCAGACCAGAAGCGAAATTGAAACTTTATTCATGGACGCCCGCAGGCTGAGCGCCGAAAAAAAATTCGCTCCGGCTATAGCGGCATATGAAAAAATACTCTCGCTGTCACCCGCAAACACCGACGCCATGTTCATGCTGGGGCAAAATTATCTGTGGCAGAGCGATTATAAAAACGCGCGCGAATGTTTTTTAAAGACGCTCCGGATTTCTCCGGGCCACATCGATTCAAAACTCTCGCTCGCCAAGACATGCTACTTTATGAAAGATAAAAAAGCGGCTGAAAAAGAATACGGGGAAATTTACGCCGCGCATCCTGAAAACCCCTACGTTATGCAGCAATACGCTCAATATCTGGCCTGGACCTCCAGGCTCGAAAAATCGGCGTCGATATACAGAAAAGCCCTCGCCGCGGAAAAAGAAAATACGCCCGCCCGCCTCGGCCTTGCAAAAGTATTGAGCTGGCAGAAAAAATACGGCGAATCGATAAGCCTTCTGAAAGAGTGCGCCGAAGACCGCGACACCGATTCGTTCGAAGTGCGCCTTGAACTGGCCAGGGTTTATCTTTTTGCGGATAAGCTAAGAAGCTCATATAAGCTGTATATGGAGCTGGCTAAAGAAAGGCCGGCCGATCCCCGCCCTGAATCAGGGTTAAAAGAACTTTCCGCGGCTTTTCTGGCGCGCGGCGTGAAGCTATATAACGAAAAAAAATATAACGAAGCCGGCGAGTACTTTAACTATACGATAGCCAAGTTCCCCTCTAACAGGCTGGCGTATAAATACAGCGGCCTCAACCACGCGGCGCGCGGCGAGCTCGAATACGCGCTCGGCCGCTTCGCTAAATATTTAAAGTACGAAAAAAACGATTATGAAATTATGATACTGGCGGCTGAATACTGCCTTAAACTTAACTTTAAGGACGAAGCTATAATTTATTATCGAAAGGCTTCAAATCTTAAAAATGGCGATTCCGCGCTGGATTATATTATAGCCGGCCTCGAAAGGGCCCGCGGCGCCCAAAACGAGGCGCTGAACATCCTGGATAATATCGTAAATAAAAATTCTGCGGATTACAGAGCGCGCCTGCTGCGCGCCGATATTAACCATTCGCTTTCGCGCATGGACGAATTCGAAAAAGAAGCGCCCGTAATAATAGAATATAGAGGCCGTAACGACGAAGCCGCCGTTCTATACAGAAAACTGATGGATCATTACATAAAAGCCGGAAAGGCGCTTGTAAGTTCAAAAAAATACGTCGGCGCCATAGATTATTATGAGCAGATATTGAAGAAGATCGGCGACAATTATGACATTTTAATGCGTTGCGCGGAAGCCTGCTCGCGCGCCGGAGATTATATGCGCGCCATCGGCTGCTATGAAAGGGCGCTGGCGCTTAAGCCGGGAGACTACGATTCCAGGATTTACATAGCTTTAAACCTCTCATGGGACAAAAAATATAACGAGGCCGTCGAGGAATACAAGAAAATCCTTAAAGACTATCCTTCTGATTCCGAGGCCGCCGGCGGGATCGCCAGGACCTACTTCTGGATGGCTAAGTTTTTTAAAAGCCTTACCTATTATAAGAAAGCCTATTCGCTTCCTAAAAAAAGCCTGGAAACCATAACCGGCTACGGTAATGCTCTGTCCATTTTTTCGCGTGACAGGCAGGCCGTAGAAAAGATTGACGAGGCTCTTGCAAAAGATAAAAATTATTCATACGCGCTTGAACTTAAAGATTTAATTTTGAAAAACAATCACATGTACGAGTTTAAAGGCATTAAATTCACTTCAAAAGATTCCGACGGAATAATATCCGCAGGCGAAGGAGGCGAATTCGAGCTCGACGTTGACTTAAATTCCAGGCTGAGCGTGTCTTACAGGCTTTACGATATTTATAATGAAAATTCGCCGCTTCGTTATAAGGCGGAAACCACAGGGCTCAAGTTTAAAACGCAGCTTTCCCCGCTGTACCGTCTTTTCGGCGGAGTTACGCTTTACGGTTTTCTTGATCCGGCGGGAAATTTCAGCGACAACACGGGCTATGTTATGGGCCTGACTTATAATAAAATCAAACATCTGAGCATGTCTTTATATTTCGACAGGAGCGTTTTGTTTGAAAATCCCGTTGCGTTCAGAAACAGAATATCTTCGTTCGGGCCTAACTTCGATTTGAAAAGGACCATAGACGATAAATACGAAATTTTATTTTCAGCCGGCCTGGATAACTTTTCTGATTCGAACACCAGAAAAAATTTGAGCCTGAAGCTCAACAGGATATTTTCCGCCGGCCGGTTCAAGCTGAATACGGGGCCCCTTTATAAAACCGTAAGATTTTCGCAGAAAAAATATAACGGATATTATTCGCCCGAACGCTATGACAGCTACGCTCTTCAATATTTTATGGCTTATTCTAACGTGCGCAAAACTCTTGAGCTTATATTCAACGAAGAATACGGAAAGTCGAAGGAGTTTTCAAAGGCCTGGAAAAATTATCACAAGTATCAGGCCGAAGTTCAGTATAAGTTTAAAGAAAACCTCGCCGCGAGGGTCGTATATCTCAAAACTAATTCGGGCCTGGACGGCGCCAGCGGATTTGAAACTTCAGGCTACTGGTACCAGAGCGTCAACGGCTACCTGGACTATAGATGGTAGTGAAAATGCCCGTTTGAATCAATAAGCCGCAAGGCTTAGGCGGGTATCTGAATTAAGACTGTATAAATTTCATCACGCTTTTCGAGTTTAAGCAGTTTCAATTTGCGCGATTTACAGAACATCGGGAAATCGACGGCAACGCCGTCGTCGGTGGCCGTTATTTCAAGCGTCTGACCGCCTGCCATTTTTTCAAGCGCGCTCTGGGCGTTTATAACCGGCATCGGGCAGTAAAGCCCGCAGCAGTCTATCGTGACGTCGGCTCTTACGCCGTCCATTAAAAATCCCTCTTTCAATTTATTTGTTTACGAAATCGTATATTTTATTTAGATATTCGTCGCCCCGCAGCTTCATTACGTTGTTGTGCGAAGCTTCGTCAGCTATGTATATCGAGCGTTTGGCTTTTATGTCAAGAGCATACAGCGCGTGCGCGTTTTTAACGCTTATGACGCCGTCGCGGCCGCCGTGAATGATAAGCCATGGCGCCGTGACCGCTTTGGCTTTTTCGGAGCTCGGCAGGTATTCCCTGACGAACGGGTAAAAAACGAACAGCACGGGATTGAACCATATGTGAAGCGGGACGGAAACGAATGTGGATTCGGTGATCAGCCTGTGGCATTGAAATTTGGAAGCCATATGGATCGCGGCGGCGCCGCCGAGAGAGCGGCCGTACACGACGAACTTGCCGCCTTTGAGTTCGGGCCTGGAAGATAAATATGCGTAAACGCTGTCGCAGTCGCCGTAGAACGTAGCGGTAGAAGGCGCGCCTTCGCTTCGGGCATAGCCGCGGTAGTCGTATATGAAAAGATTCGCTTCGAGCTTTCTTGCGATAGCGTAAGCGTGATTGAAGGCGGTGGAAATATTTTCGGCGTTTCCGTGGTTATAAATAAGCGTAAGGCCGCCGGGGGATGCGGCCGGAACGTACCAGCAGCAGAGCTTTTTCGCATCCGCCGTTTCCACGAAAATTTCTTCGTACTTTACGCCGAGGTCTTTCGGCGTCATCATGATGTTCGGCGCCCTGAAGCGAGGAAAAACTATTATGTCCACGCTTAGAAGAAGCCACGACAGAAGAAAAAAATATGCGATTATAACCAGCAGAAGAAGTTTCATAATTCTTTTTTTTAAGCCCATTTTATTTCCCATTCGTTATTTCGCCACGGTTAATCGGCGATTATTTCTTTGACGAAGTCCTGTATATCTACAGGCAATATAGAAGGTATCGGTTTTGTCTTATAGTAATAGCTCTTAAAGTTATAAAGATACTTTTCGATATCCCTTTCATAAACGAAGTCTTTCGGGCTGAAGTTAAGAGCGCTCGATAGAATCAGCAGAGCGTTGCCGGTGTAGCGTTCATACATTTTTTTGAATACGAGCGGCGATATGGACTCATCTTTTAGGT
>JAKPTH010000032.1 GCA_029571125.1 bacterium | reverse complement strand
TACTGCTGGACATATTTTTTCATAAGCTCCAGCGCCTTTTCCTGCTCGCCAGATTCCATACGCTTTTTCGCTATGGATATTATATTCGCCGGCGCCACTGAGGCGTCGTCAGCCTTCGCGCTGGATGCCGCGCAATCGGAGCAAGAACCGAAAATGACAACAAAAAGAGCCAGAAACAAAAAGCCCTTTAATCGATAAATCGAATTTCTTTTTAACTTATACATATCTACCTCACTTTATTTATATAATATTATTTTATTCGTTGTAATAAACGCAGAAATAATCTACCAGCTCGTTTATTTTAAGTTTCTTTTCCACCATGTCCGATATAAGCTTGCGCTCGTACAGATCGGTTAGCTCGTTGAGGTAGGCGGCCTTTATCCTTGCTCCGCCCTCGGTTACCGCGAAAAGAAGCTCGAAATAAGCTTTGTCCGTATCGCCGAACGCCTCGAGAATCTTCGAATATAAAAGATGCGGCTTATAATTGAGCTGGTCTATGTGAATAGCTTTTACGCAGGCCTGCTCGGCGCTTTTTATATCGCAAAGCCCGCTCAGATAAGTTTCGGTTATTTCAAGAAGCGCGTCTATATTGAGCGGATCCGCCTGCACGACTTCCTTGAGCTTGAGTATTTTTTCGCTCTGAACTTCGCGCTCGCTTTTAAGGCGTGGAAACTCCTCTACCAGCGAGGTTATTACCTCCTGAAACTCCTTGTGCTCGTGAAGCGTCATTTTTTTTCTCATGCCGAGTTCATAAATGCCTTTAGCTATAGTGAAGTTGCCAAACTTCGACGATAGATGGCAAATTTTATAATAGGGCCGGAAATCGTAAGGCCTTATCTCCATTATGATTTTCCAGTGCTCTATGGCGCGGTTGTAATCCATGCACTGCTCATATAGTTCAGCTATTTTAAGGTGCGCATCCAGAAAATCGCGGTTTAGCCTGATAGCCTTCTGCAGATTGTATAGCGCCAGCTTCCGGTTGAAATCGGCGCACAGCAGAGCTGATTGATAATAAAGCATCGACGAGTTGGGATAAATTTCAAACCGGTTGTCGATTTCACGCATAGTCCTTAAGACGTTCACGAAACGGTTCACGAAGGGCTCATATTTACTGAGCGGATGAGGCTTGAATTTATAATATCTTACTTTATTGGCTTTTTTTATGTTTCTGACGAAACTTTCGACGTCGCTCGAAGCCAGCTTGGCTATAGCTAGAAGCACATATGTTTCGGCGGTAGGAGACCCTTTTTTTATCTCGGCCTCCATCGTCGCGGCAAGCGAAGACGCCGTTATGTCCATGTAATTATCCAGCCTGGAAAATTTCTGATATAAAATCGAACCGCCGTTTACGGCAGCCGCGGCAGGCCTCAATGAAAAAAAGAGCGGGACGGCCGTAATGAAAGCCGTTAAAAAAAATACATAAGCAAAATAGTTATTTTTAATTCTGCCGTAATTTGAAAAGGCCCCTAAAATATTATTCCTTATCATAAAATCTCTTTCTCTCCGGTTGTGAAAAATGGAATCGCGCTCCGGTTTTTACCGGTTACAAACTCACTGGTAGAATAACACTATTATCATCTATTAATATCGGCAAATATTTTCTTTTCTTAAAAATAATTGACATTAAAAAATAAATGAAGTAGAATAAACAGGAACTGTTTAATCCGGTATGGTTTTTTTAAAATTATATCTTAAAGGTGTTTTGACTATGCTTGACGATATCCCCGAAAATAATGTCTCAGCCGGCGGAAAAGCCGACGAATATAACAGGAAAATTTTTAACCCCGTTACCGCTCCGCCCGGCGCCCCTGCCGTCAAAACCCCATTAATATTGATAGCAGAAGATTCTCCGATGAATATGAAATTATTCATTTCCATTTTTAAAAAACTTATCCCCGGAGCGGAAATTTTAACGGCCGAAGACGGCGCAAAAGCGCTGGAGCTCTTCAAAATTTACAGGCCGGATCTCGTTTTTATGGATATTCAGATGCCGGTTATGGACGGCTACGAAACCGCCCGCAATATCCGCGAATTCGAAAAGGCATGCCCTGAAAAGAAATCGCGTATAATAGCCCTCACGGCCAGCGTCGTAAAAGGCGAAAAAGAAAAATGCGAAAACGCCGGCATGGATTGCTTTATGACCAAGCCGCTCAATTATAAACTGATTAAAACTATTATAGAAGATCTTCAAAAAGAATTGCCCGTGCCGTCAAAATAACGGCGTCACAGCGGCTTTATTTTCAACCGATTTCCCTGTGCTTGATAATTACGGTATAGTTTTTGGCGCTGAGATGGGCGAAAAGCATTTCGCAATAGAGCACGGAACGGTGCTGGCCGCCGGTGCAGCCGAGGGCTATTTCTATCTTGGACTTTCCTTCCCTTACATATTCCGGAAGAAGAAAATCGATGAAATCGAAGAGCTTGTCTTTGAAAGTAAGCGCTATCGGATGGCTCAATATATAATCGGCCACTTTTTTATCCATGCCGGTGAGCGCTTTAAGCTCCGGTTCGTAGAACGGATTAGGCAAAAACCTCAAATCGAGTATGATATCCGCGTCGTCTGGTATGCCGTGCTTGTAGCCGAAAGAAACTATATTTACGATAAGGCTCGCGTTTTTCTTTATTCCGGCGAAAACCTTGCCTACCATTTCTTTGAGCCTTGCCACGCTCAATTTTGAAGTATCTATAGTAAATGTGGCCTTTTCGCGTATCGGCGCAAGCAGCTGGCGTTCCTTTTCTATGGCGTCTTTTAGTATGAGCTTATCCGCGAGCGGATGCTTGCGGCGAGTCTCCGAAAATCTCTTTACGAGAACCTGATCGGACGCTTCGAGATAAACGATACGATAGGATATATTCATTTTGATCAGCTCGCCAAGGGCCGTGAAAAGCTCGTCTGGCGTGAAACCGCCCCTGATATCGAGAACCAGCAGTACGCGGTTTATCTTCTTCTGAGACCTTATGCATATTTCGCCGAACTTTGGAATCAGCTCCGGCGGCATGTTGTCAACCACAAAAAAATTGAGGTCTTCGAAGGCGTGCGAAATGGAAGTGCG
>JAKPTH010000020.1 GCA_029571125.1 bacterium | reverse complement strand
TGACTGCTCCTTTATCGCTTTATTTTTTCGTCCTTATGGTTATTACTTTAAAATCGCGCGGGCCGGCGTTGGATATATTGATTTTAAGAGGGCTCTGCCCGCATGCCGAATTGAGCCTTATGAGATTAAACCCGTAGCCGTTAAGCTGCGAAGATTTATAAACGAAAGGTACCGACGCATCGGCGGCGGCATTCAGTCCGTTCAAATTCACGTCGAATGAAGAGGCGAAATTCAAAAAGCCTTTCAGCTTCAGGTCCTGGTATGAATAACGGGCGGAAGGTTTCTTTCCTTCGGAAGCGAAATAAAGGGTTATCAAAAAAGCTTCGAATGCCGCGCCGATATTCGGCGCTATACCCGCGCGGATTATTTCGGCCTCGACGTTGGCCGTTCCGCTTTTAGCCGACTGGACTATATTCTTTATATCCGCCCCGCGTTCATAAAGGTATCTAAAAAATAAATAGCTGTATCCGTAGCTTCCGCGGTTTAAGTATTTGAAATTGTTAAGCGAATATGAATTGGCCTCGTTAAAAAACTCCGCCACCCTTCGCGCGTAAAAATTGCGCTGATATCCGTAGCCCGAAACGTCTTCGGCCAGCATCGAAAGCCCTTCGTTGACCCACGTCTCCTCGTAGCCGTTGACCAACGAATGCCTGTACCAATTTATCATGTGCTGAAATTCATGCGCTATTACGCTAAACAGCAGGTTAAAAAAGCCTTCCCTGTCGCGAAACTCGGATTCGCGGTCAAAAACTCCCGAAAATATTATTTCTTTTTCGTTCGAATTCCTGAATTGTTCTATTCCCTGTTCGTTATAGCGCGCGAACTGGTTCATCGAGCTGAAATAGCCCAGGGCGGTGCCTTCGTTGACGACGCGAGTAAAAAGTATGAATATTTTGGGGTCTGCGTCGATACCGGGATTGGGCTCGCCGCCGAAGGCGCCCGTGACCTTTGAATATATTTCGGAGTCGAAGCGGCGCGCGATCTCCCGAGCCCATTCGCCGCTCATTCGCTCGTAACGTTCAGGCATTTGCGTTTCCTCGAATATATAGCAGCGTTCTCCGACGGCCGCCACTTCGGCCGTCACGGTCTGCCACTGATAGCTTTTTACATTGATTACCGAAAAACTTTCCAGATCGCCTTTTTTATACTCGCGCGGCGCCCTTGCGGCCGAAGTTCCTCGATTCAAGCCCGGTTTCATTCCGCCGGCAAGGAGCCCGGCGTCCGCAATGCGCATCTGCATGTCCGCCGCGGCCTGGCCGTCAAGCGCATCGAAATTAAAGGCGCAGGCGTGCCGGCGAACTCCGGCAGCCGGAGAAACCTGCGGGGCTGAAACGCCGCGGGCAAAAGTTTTGAAAAGGTAAGAACCTTCCGCACCTTCCGGCGAAGCTATTATCGAGGCGAATTCTTCGACGGTTTCGTCGAATCCCTGAACCGAAAGGCATTTTTCGCTTCCCGCAGGAACCGTTATAAGGCTTACCGAATAACCCGAAGCGTCGGCGGGCCCTATGGGGATTTCATCCGCCGGAGGCCGTTTTAAAACTATCCTGCCCGATTTTAATTCGAGCCCTTTGATATTATTCATTACTTTACCGGCGAATATTTCACCCTTTATTTCATAATCGCCAGCGCCGCGAAGGAATTCCACGCGGGCGTCCGTTTCTTCGGGCATGCCTGAGGAGCTTTCGGCGATATTTACGGCGAGCGTTATTTCGTTTATTGCGTTTCTGGGAATTATTAACGGCGGATTTGAAAAATCGAAACTCATGGCGCCGCCGCTCAGAGCAGCTCGCCACATAGAACGGCCGTCGGAAACAGCCGCCGATTTTACCGCAGCCCTCCCGTTCGCTGATTGAACCGCGAAAGACAGTTTTTTCACGATAAGCGTTTCGGTAGTGGGCGCGCCTATTATTATCTTAAGCAACGGCGATTCGTAACCGATGTACGCTTCGGCTGTTTGCGGCGCGTGCGGCGAAAGTGAAAAGGCCGCCTCGCTGAAAGCCTTCACCGCAAAAAGCTTTACTTCCAGAGTTTTCAAGAGCCGTTCTTCCTCGTACTCGGCTATAAGAGGAACCACGCATTCGTCCGCCGGGGCGAAATAACTGAGCGGATCCACCCTCACTCCGCCGGCCTTCCACGAAGGGCTGACCGCCCGGGTTTCGCCGTCGGAATAAACCGCAGTAACGCCCGTCCTCGAAAAATCATACCTTGCGGCAATTTCAACGGTATCTTCGTACCGGGCGGCTTTGAGTCCGGCAAGCGTTTTAACGCCGGCTACGCCCGCAGGCGAAGACGAGCCGAAACAACCCGAAAACAAGACGCATGCCGTAATAAGGCATGCCGTAAAATATATGGTAGCGAATCCGGATTTTTCAAAAAATTTCAAATAGTTGACTGCCTTTCATTATTAATTATTCACCAGGACAAGATAACTTGCCGAATAAATTTTATCACTTTTGATGATTATATGTCAATTTAATAATTTGCAAATAACGGTTGACTTTAAATAAAAAAAATGATATATTTCTAATTGAAATTAACTTTCATTTTCAATTTTAGAACGGATGGTCAATTATGAGTAACGGCAGTGTATTAAGCGATGTCATCGAAGTAAACCGCGAGGAACGCCTTCAGGATTTCCCGGTCTCCAATCAGTCCAGAGTCGCTCTGGTAGGCAACCCCAACGTCGGAAAATCAGTCACGTTCAATCTTCTTACCGGAAAATACGTCATAGTTTCAAATTATCCCGGAACTACTGTAGATTTCAGCAGCGGGACGCATCTTATAGATTCTTCGGCAAGCTGTGAAATAATCGACACGCCGGGAACCAACTCGCTTACGCCAAAGAGCGAGGACGAGCAGGTCACGCGCTCGGTGCTATGGAACAACGACATCGATTTCGTGATCCAGGTCGCGGATTATAAAAACCTCCGCCGTACGCTATCTCTGGCTCTCGAGATAATCGAAATGAAATTTCCCATGCTGCTAAACCTGAATATGGAAGACGAAGCTCTCGAGCGCGGGATCCGCATAGATTTAGAAAAGCTCTCCGGACTTTTAGGCGGAGTTAACGTCGTAGCGACTACGGCCGTTATCCGCAAAGGATTTTCAGAGCTCAAAGCCGCGATGAAAAATTTCGTGCGCAGCGAAACTCGTGTAGATTACGCTTCGGACGTCGTCGAATTCTGTTCAAAGCTCGAAGCGCTGATGCCCTGCGACTTTAAATTCAAAAGGCCGGCGGCGCTCATGTTGATATCCGGCGATTTATCGGTACTTTCCGCATTCAACGAACCGTGCCGCGAAAAAATCAAAAACCTCATCGACGGCTGCGACCCTCAAGCGCTCGAAAAACTTTCGGCTTCTATTTTCTCGGCGCGCGAAAATTTCATCGAAAGCGTCATAAAACAGGTTTACGTTTGCGGCCAGGCCTCACCGGCCAGATCGTCTTTCGCCTACAGGTTCGGTCTGGCTCTTACAGGTATAAAATTCGGCTCGGCCGCCTTTATCGTCATAATAACCATGCTTTATTACTTCGTCGGAGTCTTCGGCGCCGGCATCTGCGTCGATTTTCTGGAGGAAACCGTATTCAACGGATATTTAAGTCCTCTGGCTATAAATTTTTTCAAAACCTTTTCCGACGAAGCGAATCTCATTTACAGGCTGTTCGTTGGCGAATTCGGACTTGTTACAATGGGCCTCACCTATGCCGTAGCTATAGTGCTGCCGATAATGTTCACATTCTTCTTCGCCTTCAGCTTCCTTGAGGACTCCGGCTATATACCCCGCCTCACCGTACTTTCCGACAGGATCTTCAAGCATGTCGGCCTTAACGGAAAAGCCGTGCTGCCGATAATCCTGGGTTTCGGCTGCGGGACGATGGCCGTGCTTACCACGCGGGTACTTGATACGAAAAAAGAAAGGCTCATAGCCACGATAATACTGGCGCTGGGCGTTCCCTGTTCCGCCCAGCTCGGCGTAATGATGGGGCTTTCCGCAAAAATCGCCTGGTACGCCACGCTGGCCGTTTTTCTCACGGTTTTTATGCAGGTGGTTATAGTCGGCAAGCTTTCATCTTATCTTATAAAAGGCGAACCGTCGCTTTTTATCATAGAGCTCCCGCCCATGCGCTGGCCCCAGCCGGGCAATATTTTCAAGAAGACCTACAACAGGGTTATCTGGTACCTCCAGGAAGTCGTTCCGCTTTTTTTGACGGGTACTTTCGTTCTTTTCGCGCTCTCTGAAACCGGGCTTCTCAGGACGATCGAAAATCTCTCCGCTCCTCTTATAACAGGAATGCTGGGGCTTCCGCAGGAAGCGACTTTCGCTTTCCTGATGGGTTTTTTAAGGCGCGATTACGGCGCCGCCGGCTTATACACGCTTTCCGAAAAAGGCCTGCTCACGCCTTTTCAGATCATGATCTCACTCGTGGTAATAACCCTTTTCATACCCTGCGTGGCCAGTTTTTTTATGATAATCAAGGAACGCGGCATTAAAGTCTCTTTGATGCTTCTGGTTTTTATAACTCCATACGCGTTTTTCGTCGGCTATATTTTAAGGCTCTTCATGTCCTACTGCTTTCCATGGCTAACTTATGCAAAATAAAACCGAGATATTACATGCCGGGACGAATATAAAATATTAAGCTAAATTAGATTCAAAAAAATTGATTTTTAAGATGAATTTAGTTATAATAGCATAATATTTTTAATTTTTGGCGGGAGAAGATAATATGAACAGCCCTACATTGTTTCAGAAACTTCGTTATTCTTTCGATAACACCATGTCGAAGGGTACTCCGGCGCTTATATTCTGGCTCGGCATAGTTTCGCTTTTAGTCATTTCTTTTGCGGCGCTTTTGGTGACTTTTTTCGCTATCGTTCCCGAAGGCTCGCAGAAGCTGGACTTAATAGAAGCTTTCTGGATGAGCATGATGAGAGCTCTTGATTCGGGCACGGTGGCCGGCGACAACGGCTGGCCTTTCAGACTCGTTATGTTTGCGGTTACACTGGGCGGCATTTTTATAGTCAGCACGCTTATCGGCTTGCTGAGTGCCGGTATCGAAGCTAAGGTCGACGAGCTTCGCAAAGGAAAATCGCTGGTCATCGAAAATAACCACACGCTTATATTGGGCTGGTCGCCTAAGATATTTACGATAATCCCGGAGCTGGTCATCGCTAACGAAAGTGAAAAACGTCCTGTAGTAGTCATTCTTGCAGATCGCGACAAGGTGGAAATGGAGGACGAAATTTCAGCGAAGGCGGGCGATACTAAAAACACTCGCGTAGTATGCAGAAGCGGGAGTCCCTTCGATCCGACGGATCTTGAAATCGTAAATCCTGAAGGCGCCAAATCCATAATAATATTGAGCGAGGAAAATGAAAAAAGCGATTTCAACAAAATAAAAAGCCTTCTCGCTCTTACTAACAAGTCTTTAAAAAACGCCGAAAAACCTTTACATGTGGTCATGGAGATAATTGAAGAAAAAAGCGCCGATCTGGTAAAAATAATCGCACCCCGGCAGGTAGAATATATACATACCGACGATATAATTTCGCGCATCATGGTTCAGACGTGCCGCCAGCCTGGCCTTAGCGTAGTTTATATAGAGCTAATGGATTTCGACGGCGATGAAATGTATTTCGCCGAAGAAAAGAGTCTCGTCGGAAAATCTTTTGGGGAAGCGCTGTTTGCGTACCGCGATTCGAGCGTCATGGGAATCTGTTTTAAAAGCGGCGATGTCAAGCTCAATCCGCCCATGAATACCGAGATAGCCGAAGGCGACAGATTGATCGCCGTCACCAGAGACAACAGCACGATGATCGCCGAAAATAATCCCCGTTATACAGTAAACGAAAAAGCCTTATCGCCCGCCGGCGTCAAAAAGCAGTCCGCGCCTGAAAGCATTTTAATTCTCGGCTGGAATAAAAAAGCGTGGCGCATACTTCGCGAGCTCAATAATTATGTGGCGAAAGGCTCTCATGTAAAAATAGTTTCAGACGCTGAAGAAACGTCCGGCTTCGTAGAAAGCATGAAACAGTCCCTGGAAAAGCTTGAAATAGAAATCGTTTCGGCCGACACCAGCGACAGAACAATTCTCGAAAGCCTTAAAGTGGAAAAATTCGAGCATATTATATTGTTATGCTACGACAACATCGAAGACACGCAGGAATCCGACGCGCGCACACTCGCCACTCTTATACATCTTCGTGACATTTCCGACCGCGCCGGCGCGGACCTCAACATCGTCAGCGAGATGAACGACGTGCGCAACCGCGAACTGGCCGAAATCACGAAAGCCGACGATTTCGTAGTCAGCGATAAACTGATAAGCCTGCTCATGAGCCAGGTCTCTGAAAACAAAATGCTTATGGGCGCCTTTCGCGACATATTCGATGCCGACGGTTCGGAGCTCTATATAAAGCCCGCTTCTGAATACGTGAAACCGGGCATCGAAATAGACTTTTATACCGTTCTTTTCGCCGCCCGTCAGAAGAACGAATGCGCGATAGGCTACCGCGTCTCGAAACTTGCGGCCGATCCTTCAAAAAATTACGGCGTTGTCATTAACCCTGACAAGGCGTTAAAATTCACGCTGTCTGCTGAAGATAAACTGATAGTCGTAGCCGAGGATTAGTGTTCTGACCGCTAAACCGCAAATTTTAATCTCAAAGTTCTTTTCTGCCGAAAAGTCTCATATTTGCGATTCGATAACGCCTCGCGAAACCATTCGCGAAAGCGACGCAGATAATTTATAAGGCATGATTCGGTGTTTGCAAAACCGGAATTAATTCTTTATTGATTAAATTTTCATTTTTTGTTATAATACGGCCTTATGAAAATTCATTTAATTATATCGGAACTTATTTTCGCGCTCATTAAACGAAAACTTTATTACGTTTTCAAGTTTTCGTCTCTACTTTTGTCGCTCTGTTTAAAGTCTTTCCTTGTTTTTTTGAAACTCCTGAATAAAATGAACGCAGATTCATTTATATTCGCCGCCGCGTTTTTCGCCCTGGGCTTCTTTCTCTACGGCGAAAAGTTCAAACCCGAAGCGAGGCGCAAGAGAGGCATATAAGAGCAAATCCCTCTCAGTTCGCGGCATTTTTCTTTTTGATAATTTAAAAAATCATTAACTTTAAGATTGACATATAACCATATATTTTGTAAAATTGATATAGAGGGATATAAATTGCGTAAAAATGGTTTTTCCACAATTGAATTAATACTTTCGATGATTATTTTTTCTCTGGTAGTCACCGGCTTTTACAGCGTGATGCAGTTCAGCGTCGCCGCCAACAAGTCGTCGCTTAAAGATAAAGTGGAGCTGCAGAAAAACACACGGCGTGCGCAGATGAAATTAATCGATGAAATTTCCTGCGCGTCAGAGATCGTCAAGCCCGAAATCGGTTCATCGGCTCCGTTCCTTGTTTTAGTCGACAAAGAAGGCATGATAAGCGTCTACTATCAAAAAGAGGAGACCTATAAACTCGAAGACGATAAAACCGAAATAAAAGGCTACAGGCTTTACTGCGTAACTAAAAACCCCACGACCGGGGCGGTCAGAGCCGAAAAAGAAGTAATCAGCCACATAAAAAGGCTTATTTTCACTACTTTTTCAGAAGGATCCGCGGCAGTAAACCTTAAGCTTTTTTCCAACAAAGAAGAAACCGACCTGATAACGCAGGTCACTCTTAAAAACTATTACGCCGGCGAGTTCATACATTGATAAGGGCAGGCGGCAAAAAATGAAGCAGGGTGGTATGTTATGTTAAAAAATAATAAAGGTATCGCCACTTACATGGTTATAGTTTTAGTTGCCTTTGTAGCGCTTTCCCTTTCTAATGTAACCATATTGAACCGCGGCGAAATGACGCAGATCGTTAAAAGCGAAGCGCTTATAAAGGCGGATCTCGCAGCCAGAGCGCTTTACCAGAAATTCAGCTGGAGGCTTAAATCGCTTTCGTATGAAAACCGTCCGTGCAAAGATTCAGCCTATAGCGAGCAGTTCAATTTCGAAGGCGCAGTCTGCGAGCTTCTGTGTTACGATTCAGAAGACGAAGCTGAATCGCTCGATATCTGGATACTCTCAAAATGCGATTCGGCCTCGCGCGCAATTTTTTATAGAGTCAAATACCAGCAGAGCCTTGTGAACAGTTTTAATAAAATAGTTCCCGCCTATTCATCATTTTACGCCATCGACGATTTTCCATCCAATAAAGTTTCGCCCAAGACCCCTCAAAAAATACTCAACACTCTCAAAAACATGCGCGATAATCTCAACAACAAATCCCACATAGTAAAATCGCTTGAAAACACCAACAACATAAAGCAAATCCTGCAGAAACTGAATGCCCCTTCCGATCCATCCATTTTGAACCAGATGCCTAAGATCGGCTCCGACGGGCAAAATCAGCTGGTAAACATAGTTCCTCCTAATTCTCAGAATTCGGATCTTCTGACGTTGAACGCTCTAAAAAAGACTGACACTTCCATGCAGCTTGCCAACGCGCAGCAGATCGCCGGCAATCAGCAACCCGCGGGCGGTCCCGTGCCGGAAGCTCCACCGGCGCCTCCGCAGATGCAGGGCGGCGGAATCAATCAACCCGCGCAGCCGGCCGGAGACGGCGGCGCGCCCGGGCAGGGCGGCGGCGCGAATCTCGGCGGCGGCGGCAAACCGCAGGGCAAGGCGCCTTATTCACAGAGAGTCGCCGCCTGGGCCAAGGCGGGACTCGCCAATTTCAAATTCGGCTTTAAAAGGTTTTTCGGAGTGGCTAACGAAGACGACAAAAATGCCGCCAATCAGGCCACCAGCGATTATCTTGCAGTCGCAAAACCCAACAGCTTCTCGGCAATGGCCGCAAAAAAATATAACGAGTTGATAAATAAAAATTACGATAAGAAAAACAAATAAATATGATTAAAAAACTGAATTCAAATCTTTTTATAAACGTCCGCCCCCGCGCTTTTTCATTTGTCGAAATGCTTGTCGCTATTACGATTTTAATGTTCGCCGTCACGTTTATAATGTCCATAGTGAGCTCCAACAATAACGAACGCGAAAAAGTCCTGCATTATTATGTCGCCATGAGCATAGCCAATAAGCTTATGGAAGATATCGACAATACTATTCGCGAAAACCCTTATTTTTTAAAGGACATTAAAAACTACGACAAAAGTTATAAAGTGCTCAGTCCGGATTCGCCTTTTTTTATGACGATCGAAGATTTCAACCTGGACGGAAAACTGAACGACGATATAGCGGGCTACGCTTCGAGCTTCGATATGAAAAAAATCGAAGATTATCATTACCGCATTAGCGCTTCTGAACTGAGCGGCTATGAAGGGCTCGGCGAATTCATCTCAAAAGTGACGATAACGGTTTCGTGGCCCGACGGCCAAAAGCAGAAAGACTATTCGTTTTCGACTATATTCTCCGGAATTCCTCTTGTAAGTCCTGCATCTGAAGACGAATTCAATCAGAGCATCGGCGCGGATACCATCAACAATATAAAAACGGCGCTTAACTCCACCGCCAGCGATTTCAAAGCTTATGCGGAATCTCTCGGCGACGACTACGAGTCGCTCTACAATCTCGGTTTGCTTTCAGTATGCGTGGAAGCCTTAAAAGAGAAAACGCAAAAAATAGACATAGAGATACAAAACCTTAAATCAGCCGCTGCGCAAGATCTTTATACAAAAATAGCCCTCGCAAAACTTTACGAGAAAAAAGCCGTCATGCTGATGCAAAGTTTTAACCACATTAAGTTTCCGGCATCGGCAATTTTAAAAAGATTGAAAAGCGGCAATTTTAAAATCGACGGTTTTATCGCCGCGAATCCTTCGCGGCTTCAAAAAATTAAAGCCAATACCGGCCTGCTTCGTAAAGCAGATCAGCCGTCCGGAACGCTTTTAACGGCTTCGCTTATCAACGTGTTTTCCGACTCCATCCATTCGGCTTTTTTAATCTATCTCACGCTGCTTTCGGAGCCGTCTATCGAAAATAAATTGAATCTGCGCGAACGGCAGAGCATTTTTTTAAAGATAATCGATCTCGGATGCGCTATGATTTTAAATAAAAACGAAAATGTAACCGTAAATATAGGCAATTATCCTCTTTCGATAAAGCAGGCCGTTAAAAATACTTTGCGCAACCTTCAGATGTATTATGACCTGCGCAATATCGCCAGAAGCCGTTACATCGGCATTCTATTCGAAAAAGTAAGCCTGGGAGTGAAGCTTCCGGCCGAAGAAGAGCTCGAAAAAAAATACGACGACGTCGATACGTTGTCTAAATTTTGCGAGCACCTCTATGAAACTCTTTAATACCTTTACGTTTAACCGGCAGCGTCGTGCTGATTCGGAATTGGAAATGTGATTATAATTGAAGGGAGGGGCCTTTGGCCCCTCCCTTCAATTATAAAAAAATAAATTATATTTTAAGTTTGATTTTATGTTCGACGTCCTATTTTGGATTAACGATAGGGCCGAGTTGTTTTATGGCTTCGCTTAATTCGGTCGGAAAAAAAACGACGGTGTTAGAATTGCCGGAGCCGAGGCCGTCCATAGTTTGAAGAGTCCTCAGGTGCATGGCGCCGGGGCTTTTAAGCATCATAGCGGCCGCATCCACTAGGCTTGACGCGGCGAGCTTATCGCCTTCGGCCTTGGTTATGGTAGCGCGTTTTTCGCGTTCCGCGGAAGCCTGGCGCGACATCATTTTCTTTAGATCTTCCGGAAGGTCGATGTCCAGGAGTCTTATGGAATCTACGTGGATTCCCCAGTCGCTTATGCGTTCTTCTACTATTTTTGCTATCTGCTGCTGGATCTGTTCGCGCTCGACGAGAAGATCGTCGAGAGAAAGCCCGCCGACCACGTCGCGTAAAACCGCCTGGGCGTATTGAGAGATCGCGAATTTAAAATCCTGTATCTTAACTATGGCGCGTTCAACGTCCATGACTAAAAAAAACAAAACGCCGTCGATTTCGGCGGGGACGTTGTCGCGTGTAATTACTTTCTGACGCGGAATATTAAGCGCCTGAATGCGCGTATCGACGAATTGCACGTAATCTACGACAGGGGCAACGAAGATAAGGCCAGGCCCTTTAATGGCGCAGAATTTTCCGAGCCTCAAAACGATTCCGCGCTCCCACTGAGCGGCGACCCTTACGGTATTAATAATGACGCCGTAAATTATGAGCCCTATAAGCGATTCGACCATAAACAAAGGGTCGATCCACAATGAGTGCATGATCACGTAGCCGGCGTATGCCAGCGCGGGTATCCAGAAGAGAACTCTTCTGAGCGGCGATCCAAGCGAAACATGCGCGCCCGCAGGCTTCGCGAACAATTTTGAAAAATCGTAAATCACTTCATTTGCAGCCTGTTTCGCTTCTTTCGCTTCCATAGAGCGCTCCTTTCAGGGTCGTACTGAGTTAAATAACTATGTTTTTTATAAAGGTCGATATTTTATCGGCCTCGAATGGCTTTTCAAGGAACCCCAGCGCGCCGGCTTCGAGAGACTGGCGCTTTTTCTGTTCCTGCATGGACGCCGATATCATTAAAACGGGTATGGCAGCGTAATCCGGATTATTTTTAAGCATTTTGCATATCGAAATGCCGTCCAGATCGACCATATTGATATCGAGCAGTATCAGCGAACAATCTTTGTGTATTTCGAGCGCTTTGAACATCGAAAACGCAGAATTGGTTACTACGACGTTATAGTCAGGCTCTAAAATCGTAGAAAGCAGTCCAATGCAGTCCGAGTCGTCATCGACTATAATAAGTTTGCGCTTTCCGCCTTTTCTGACATTTTCGCCTTCGTTCATGTAGGAAATGTCTTTTTCTATGTAAAGCGGCAGATTGATAGTTATAGTTTGAGCGCCTTCGGCCTCGTTTTTGACGATTTTAATCACGCCGCCGTGGAGCATGATTATTTCGGCTATCAAAGTGAACTCAACGCTGAGGCCGCTTTCGGCGGTATTGGCTTTCTGGAAAAATCCGTTCAGGCGGACGTCGAGGTCGGGATAATCCCTCAGTATATTAACCGAATTGAAGTTTATAGTAATGTCGTTATCGGTATGAGTATACGCAATATCGAATTTTGAATTATTTTCTTTGGCTTTTATTATATTATTTACGAGAGTCGTGAATACGTAAGATATCTGGGAAAAATCAGCGCTTATAAAAAAAGGCCTGGTGGCAAGGCTGAAGTCTATGGTGATATTTTTTTCTATCGACTTGGTGGCCAGCGCGGCAACGGCTTCGGACACTACGCTTATTACGTCGATTTTTCTGATGTTGGATGAATTCTTATAATTCTGGATTTTAGAGAAATCGGAAAGTTCGTCGATAAGCACCAGCATTTTATCTGCATTTTTAAGCACTATAGAAAGCGCGTTATTCTGTTTCTGATTGATTTCGCCCATTTTATTTTTTAAGACGAGTTCGGTATAACCTCTTATAGAGGCGAGAGGCGTGCGCAGCTCATGGCAAAGGTTTTCAATGAGTTCGGTTTTGATATTTTCGACTTTTTTTATTTCGGTGTTTATCTTGCTGATCTGCGTTGAAAACACTTTTTGCGAATTGATATTTTTTTGCCTTTCGAGTGCAAGGCATATATTTTTAAATAAAACGGCGTCGTAATTATGCGTTTTGGCCACGTAATTAAAAACTTTAGAATCCAGCAATTCAGAGGCTTTTTTATCGTTTGAAACGCTTGAAACGATAACGAAAGCGGTCAATTCAAATTTAGCCGCCAGCGCGCTTATAGACGCCGGCTCGATATTTTCGTCGATATCTATGACGGCCGCGCCCGCGCCGCTTGAACTAAGAATGCCTTCTGCCGCGTTAAAATCTTTTTCAAATATTATTTCGATAGGATAGTCGAACTTACGGGACTGGGCGATTACGCCTTCGACTATCGAAGGATTACTGATAATCAATACCTTATTTGCGGAACTATTCATCACAC
>JAKPTH010000019.1 GCA_029571125.1 bacterium | reverse complement strand
GTCTGGACTATATTGTTTTCAAGAATAGTCGAACCGCCGAGTTTTTTGAAAATTGACATCGACAGGACCGCGATGGGGATTGAAGCGCTCACCGTGAGGCCTATTTTCAATCCCAGATAGACGGTCGCGATTCCGAATATGATACCGAATATAATCCCGAGCGCTACCGATTTAAAAGTGAATTCGGCCATTTTTTCCTGCGGAGCGACAAATGGCTTGTGCTCGTCGATTATGCCGTTGCCGTTAATGCTATCTGACATTTCAACTCTCCTGACTATAATTTTTATGATAAATTTGCGTAAAAATTATAACAAATTCAACTGATAAAGTAAAGAAAAAAAGTTGAACATAAAAAATCTCCTTTCATGTTAGAATAGAGGGTCATCAAAGCCTTATTCTAAAACAAAAGGAGATTGTTTTTATGTACGGTAAAAAGTAAAATTAATCTTTTTACATGTATTCAAAAACGCCGCGCGTTATTGGTCTAGATCGGTAATGGCCTGAGGATTGGGCAGCTTCGTTATAGCCCCGTTCTTCGAATATGAATACAGATTGACGAATTGGACGGTCGAATCGGCCGATTTCTTAGGCGTTATTACGACGAAATCCATTGTGGCCCCGGCGGGGTTATGGTCTATCCATGTGCCGGAATTGGCATATATGGTTTTTTGGGATTTATTGTTAGCGGAGGCTTTGATTAGCGGTACGTGCGAATGGCCGAATACTACGATTCTTTTGTTCGATGCCGAATTTTTAAAGTATTGTGTGTCGGATTTCTCGTCCAGGTCGGTGGAATATGCAGCTTTGGTGATCGCATCTTTTACCGGTATTTTAACGGGCACTAAGTTCAATTCCTGCCTTTGGTCCCAATTGTCCTGAGCGCCTTTGTAGAGGTTGACATCGATAGGCCCGCCGGCAGAAGTTTGATATGGGAATATATCGCTGAGCGCATAATTGGCGGTAAAACCGTCGATATTCGTTTTAATGATCTTATCGTTAAAACCTTCTTTTATTGGCAGGTCTGCTAAAATTCCTTTAAACGACAGGTAATAATAATATAGCATTGCCTGGCTTGCTTCGGTTGAATTTAATTTTACGTCCGGCGGGTTTATCTTCGCTACCGCCTCGCCTTTTATACGTTCAACGACTGAGGTGGTGGCTATTCTTGTGAAAAAATATCCGGGGGGCATTATGGAATCGGTGTTTGTTATGGAACGATTCGAAATGGGATCCGGTGCGCAGAAGTAATTATACCTGTGGCCGTGTTCGAAAGCTATTTCCTGACGGTCCGCCGGCGAATAAGTGCCCAGGCCTTTAACGTCGCGCGCCTGCGATATGCCGGGCAGGATGCTTTCGACTGCCTGAGCGGTTATCGTGAGATCGTGGTTGCCCGGCACATAAGTGACTTTGATCTTGCCTTCGTTTATTATGCTTTTAAAAGCGTCTATTACGTTTTTATGAGCTGCGGCTATTCTTGCGACGAAATCCGCCTGCGTTTTTCCCTGGTAGGTATCCACGTCGGAAGGCACGAACCATTCGTCGAGAAGATCGCCTGCGATAACGAGCTCTTTGACGTTAGGCGATTGTCTGACTTTGTTTAAAAAGTCCGCAAGCGCGGCCCCGTTGCCTGTTGCGTTCCTGTCGAATTCGCTATAGGTCAGATCGGCGCCCAGATGTATGTCGCTGATGCATATTATCTGAGATCTTTCGCCGTTCAATGCGGCGATGCCTTCGCTGCCGAGGTTGAAGGAGTAGTTTGTGGCGAAATAACCAGTAAAATCACTTGCCATGCTCATTCCCGTCTTGGATTTTATCCTGCCGCTTACGACTATTTTATACAATTCGCCTTCGGCCAATTTAGCGCCGTCCTGCCTGGTAATAACGAGCTGCATCGGAGCGTTATTATCGACGGTAGTTGTGCAGAGCACTTCTTCGGTAGCGCCGCCGGATTTTATTCTATAAAGCTTCACTTCGCCGGATACGCTGTCCATATCGAGCTGCTCGCTGAAATTCACTGTTATTTTATCGGTGGAATCGTTGACTGAAGGATCGCCGGCCTTCATCGATACCGAAACGCTCGGATATGCCGTCATCGAAGTTATGGAAGCGGACGTCGACGATGACGAACACCCCAGGGATATGCCGAGCCAGGCTAATAGAAATAAATAGACAAGTTTTTTCATTTTTTCTCCTTATGTTTTGAATTTATTAAAATTTATTTTTGATAAAACTATGCGTCAAGATTAGATGATAATTTTACTATCTTTAAGGGTTTTTGTCAAGCGAAAAGTTATTTTTTTCACTATTTCGACTCGTGCCGAGGTGTTGCATGTGGTTATAGGAGTTTCTTTTTGTTAACGATTTATTATTTTTTTATTTTCATGCCCGGTTTAACGAAGTTTGGCGGATCTATTATGACCGTATCGTTTTCCACGGCGCCGCTGACTATTTCGATGTATTCGTCGTTTTCGATTCCGGTTGCGGCTTCGCGTAAAACTATGCGCTCGTTTTCTATTAAGAATATCGAGCTGCGGCCGTTTAACTCGAACACCGCCTTGTATGGAACGTAAAGCGCCATTTCACGGTTGCGGGAGATTATATTTACGTCGAATTCATATCCGGGCCTGAAATTCCGACCCGATTTATCGTATTGAAGCCGCACTTCGATTTTCTGCTGCTCCACGCCCAGCGAAGATACCTTGGTGAAGGCTTTGGGAGCTATATAACTCACCGCTGCCTCGATGCTGTCTTTGCCGAGAATATCCCCGGCTAT
>JAKPTH010000697.1 GCA_029571125.1 bacterium | reverse complement strand
TCTGAGATTGAGATATATATTTATATTCTCTGAAACGGGACAGAAAAACGCAATTAATTTTAAAAATTTTTAATAAAACGGAGGAGTTTTTATGGATGCCAACAGTCTCATGCCATTTTTAGGCGGTATAGCGGTAGGATTCATATTCGCCGCGATAATTTTCAGCGTTACAAGAAAAAAAGGCGATGACGGAGCGGCGCGCCCCGATTCGGTGCAGCTGCTTGGTTCGCTGCAGGAAAAAGGCCGCCTTATAGATTTTTTAATGGAAGATATTAAAGATTACGACGACTCTCAGATAGGCGCAGCGGTGCGCAACATTCATCAGGACTGCCAGAAACTTCTGAAAGAGTATTTCCCTCTTAAACAGGTCGTCGACGCTAAAGAAGATACCGAATTCGTAGTCAACGAAGGCTTCGATCCTTCAACGATAAAACTTACCGGTAATGTCGGAAGCAAACCGCCTTTTAAAGGCATCGTGCGCCACAGCGGATGGATGGTCAGCGAGGTTAAAATGCCAGTTCGTCCGTCCAGCATCGATAAAAACGTAGTGGCTCCAGCGGAAGTTGAAATTTCATAACAGCCGCTTCTATCGCGGCTGAGCCGCCCGACGGCAATTACTTTGTAAAGGTGAGTTAAATGGATAAAAATTACAGATATATAATCGGAATAGACCTCGGAACGACCAATTGCGCGCTTTCCTATGTCGAGTTTCCGCAGAACAAAGACGATAAAAAAGAAGTCAAAAATTTCGATATTTTGCAGGTTACCGCGCCGGGCGTTACGGAAGAAAAACCTCTGCTTCCCTCTTTCATGTATATAGCTTCCGACGTAGAATTTCCGGCAGGCTCTCTCGACCTGCCATGGGCGTCCGGCCGTTCTTTCTGCGTTGGAGAGTTCGCGCGCAAGCGCGGCGCGGAATCGCCCAAAAGACTTATTTCATCGGCTAAATCGTGGCTATGCCACGCCGGAGTTTCGCGCGAAGCTAAAATACTTCCGTTCGCATCCGACGACGGTTGTGAAAAATTCTCGCCCATCGAGGCTTCCGCTAAATATATAGAGCATATGAAAAACGCCTGGGACCATAAAATGGCGTCTAAAGATAAGGCGAACGCCATGGCCGAACAGTGCATTTATATCACCGTGCCCGCTTCGTTCGACGCGGCGGCCCGCGATCTTACGCTTAAAGCGGCCGAAATGGCGGGCCTTCTCAATATAACTCTTCTCGAGGAGCCTCAGGCGGCATTTTACTCGTGGATCAACCGCACCGGCGATAAATGGCGGCGCGAGGTAAAAGAGGGCGAAGTGGTCCTGGTATTCGATATCGGCGGAGGCACCACCGACTTCAGCCTTATTTACGTGGGCCAGAAGGACGGCGACCTTACGCTCAACCGTATCGCGGTCGGCAACCATATTTTGCTCGGCGGCGACAACATGGATATCGCCCTGGCAAATCTAGTGCGTTCCAAACTTGAAAGCGCCGGCAAGAAAATCGACAACTGGCAGTTCCAGGGGCTTTGGTATTCGGCCCGCCAGGCGAAGGAAAATCTTCTGACGGACGAAAAGCTCGACAGGATGTCGGTTACGGTCTTATCGCGCGGCAAAAGCGTAATCGGCGGCGCCGTGAAATCCGAAATTTTAAAGGCTGAAATAGAGAAAATAATGCTCGAAGGCTTCTTCGCGCAGGCCAAATCCAAGGATATGCCCGCAAAACAGGCCGGCCTCGGCATTACCGAAATAAGTCTTCCTTACGCGAGCGATCCCGCGATAACGAGGCATCTCGCTAAATTTCTCAACGAACATGTCAATAACGAAAATTACGCCAGAAAAGAAGGAGCCACGTTCATCCATCCTGACGCGATCCTGTTCAACGGCGGCGTCATGAAATCGGGCGCCCTTCAGAACCGAGTCACAGAAGTGATAAACGGCTGGCTTAAAAACGAAGGCGCTAAAGACGTCAAAAAGCTCGAGACCGACAGCATGGATGTTGCCGTCGCCCGCGGCGCGGCATATTTCGGGCTCGCTAAAGCCGGCCTCGGCGTAAGAATAAAAGGCGGCACGGCCGCTTCTTATTACATCGGACTTGAAACGGCCATGCCGGCGGTCCCCGGAATGCGCGCGCCCATAAAGGCCCTTTGCGTCGTGCCCGCAAAAACCGAAGAAGGAACCAAGCTTCAGATTCCCGGCCGCGAATTCGGTTTGAGAATAGGCGAAAAAAGCGAATTTAAGATGTTCGTTTCCACAACGCACAAGGAAGAATCGCCCGGGACAATACTCGAAGAATGGCCGGAAGGCGAAATTACTGAAATGACGCCTCTTGAAACCGCTCTTGAAAAAAAAGAGGGCGTTTCGGAAGACATAATTCCGGTCGCGATCGAAAGTTATGTCACGGAAATTGGAACTATCGAGATATGGTGCGTTTCCCGCGACGGCAAAAACCGCTGGAAGCTCGAGTTCAATATAAGGGAAAGTGAATAAGCCGATGAGTTCGAAACAGCAGAAGAATTTAAGGCGCGTAGACGCCGTAACCTCGAGATATTACGTCGGCATAGATCTCGGCACTACCAATTCATCGGTGGCCTACGTCGACCGGCTCAGCGAAGAAGGCCCCACGGCCATTAAAACTTTTATGGTGCCCCAGCTCAGCTCGCCCGGCGTTATCGAAAAATTCGAGCTCCTGCCTTCGTTTTTTTATTTTCCCGCCGGGTTCGAACTGGCCGAAGGCGCTATAAACCTTCCCTGGAAAGAATCTTCCGATTACGCCGTCGGAAAATTCGCCCGCGAGCACGGAGCGGTCGTTCCCGGCCGCATGATATCCTCTGTTAAATCATGGCTTTGTAACGGGCGCGTCGACCGGCAGAAAAAAATACTGCCCTGGAACAAAGACAACAATATGGCGGGCTTTTCGCCGCTCGAAGTTTCCTCCTATTATATCGAACATATCAAAAGCTCATGGAACCATGAAATGTCCGGCGGCGACCCCGATTATTTCCTCGAAAACCAGCAGATAATACTAACGGTCCCGGCTTCTTTCGACGAAAGCGCCCGCGAGCTTACCGTTAAAGCGGCCTATATGGCCGGCCTTAAAAACGTGACGCTTCTGGAAGAACCCCAGGCGGCTTTTTATTATTGGATTTATAAAAACAAGGTGGACTGGAATAAAAAATTAAACGACGGCGACGTAATTCTTATATGCGACGTCGGCGGCGGAACGACCGACTTCACCCTCATACACGCGGTTAAAAACGGCGACGATTACCTCGAACTCAAGCGGGTGGCGGTCGGCGATCACATACTTCTCGGCGGCGACAATATGGATATGGCCATAGCGCATTATATCGAAAAAACCTGCATGGCGGGAAGGGCTAAATTAGACGCTTTGAGCTGGACGTCGCTTTGCATGAAATGCCGTTCGCTCAAAGAAACTCTTTTAACGCCGGGCGCCGACGCCGACGGCTCGATTTCAATAGCGGGGCGCGGTAAAAGCGTCGTGGGAACGACCATGAAATTTACTCTCACGCGCGAAGAAATTTCCAAAATCATCATCGACGGTTTTTTAAACGAAGTGGATTTCGGCTCCATAGACAAAAAAATCAGCTCCGTGGCGGGCCTCCGCGAAAGCGGACTGCCTTATGCCGAAGACCCTTCCATCACCAATCAGCTCGCTAAATTTTTAAAGCGGCACGTAAAAGACATAGCACGCGACAGCTCTAAAAATTTCGTGCGGCCGGATAAAATTTTATATAACGGCGGCGTTTTTAAATCCGAAGCTATCAGGAACCGCGCCACCGAGCTTGTTTCCGGCTGGCTTTCCGGCCCTGGCGCCGGCGGCGGTTTCACCGTCCTCGATAACGCCGACTATGATTTAAGCGTGTCGCTCGGTGCGGCTTATTACGCTTATACAAAAAGCGGCAGCGGCGTTCGTATTAAAAGCGGCAGCGCGCGCTCATATTACATAGGCGTTTCCTCCGGCGACGAAGGGCATGCCTCGGTTCCGGGAAAGCGCGACAGGGCCGTGTGCGTCGTTACGCGCGGGATGGAAGAAGGCCGAAAGTCCTCTCTGGACGCCGGCCTTTCAGTTATCACCAACCAGCCAGTCCAGTTCGCGCTTTTTTCGTCAACGGTTAACGAAGGCTCGACCGGCGACGTGGTCGAAATAGACGATGAAAATTATATAAAACTTCCGCCGCTTTTTACATGCCTTAATTACGGCAAAAAATCCAGGACGCCGAGAATAGATATAAGCCTTTCGGCCTATCTTTCCGAGGTCGGGACCATAGACCTTTACTGCCTGTCCAAGATCAGCGAGCACCGATGGAAACTCCAGTTCAATTTCAGAAAACACGAGGCCCAGGCGCCGGGCTCCGGTCCGCTTTCGCCGGAAGCCGCATCCTCCGTCGAGGCGCCGGTGGGCCGGGATGCGCTGGAGGAAAAAAACGCTCCGGCGGAGGCTTTTAGCGCCGAAAACCTTAAAACGGCCGAGGAAATGATCGAAGCGGCTTTTAGCGAAAAAGGCCCCGGAGCCCAGGAAAAGTTAAGCAGGCTCACCAAGGATCTGGAAGGCTTTATAGGCGTTAAAAAAGAAGAATGGCCGCCCGACCTTATCCGCGCTTTATTCGCGGCGATGCTGAAGACAGCCGACAGCAGACGCGTAAGCGCGGCCCACGAAGAGCGATGGTTCAACCTCGCCGGATTTCTGCTCAGGCCCGGTTTCGGAGCCCCCATGGACGAGTGGCGCGTTAAGGAATCCCTGCGCGTATCTTTCGGCGGAGTGAATTTCAAAGGCAATAAAAATTCGGTTATAAATTATTACGTATTTTTAAGGCGAATCGCGGGCGGCATGAGCGCCGGCCAGCAGAGCGAGGTCTTTAACCGGCTAAAAGAGCAGCTTTACGGCTCTAAAAAAGCGGGAGACAAGCCTTTCAAAGTTTCGGCGAATAACCAGGAATTTGTGGAATTGCTCCGCATGGCCGCCAGCTTTGAATTGCTGCCGGAACAGGATAAATTGCAGCTCGGCAATTCATTGCGAAAAGCGATACGCCGCGACGGCCCGAATACCATTTCGGTGTGGGCGCTCGCCCGCGTCGGCGCGCGGAGGCTCGTTTACGGCGGCCCGGATTACGTGGTGAAGCCGGAAACTGCCGAAAACTGGGTGAACGCGCTTCTGGAGTTCGACTGGTCGAAGGAAGCCTATATCCCTTATTCGGCGATACTTATGGCGCGCGTCACCGGCGACCGCAAACTGGACCTTTCGGCCGAAACGATGGCTAAAATACAAAAG
>JAKPTH010000690.1 GCA_029571125.1 bacterium | reverse complement strand
TCTTCGAGCGAGCCGTAGAAGAGTTTAAGGACTTTTTCGGTGATATCGGGGCCGTGCACCGGGTATTGCGGATATGAAAAGCATCCGAATTTCGCCAGTTTTAACTTGATTATTTTATCCAGGCGGTCGAATGCGTTTTCTATGTATAAGATATTTGCGGTGATGGGGCGGACTTTGACATGAAGCGGATATTCGCCGCGGAATGCGCCCGGAACGAGATTATAACCCGGCCGGTCTTCCGCCGCGAAAACGCCTATAAGATTTTGCCTTTCGGCATTATAAAGAAAGCCTATATGGCCTTTTTCAATACTCTGCAGGTTGGCGTGATCATATTTTACGCCGCCGAAGACGCCTTTTTCGATGCATTCGGCCTCCGTTTTGTTGTTGCAGATCCTGAAAAAGCACGGAACTTTTATCCTCATAAAGACCACCCCTGTTAATGAATTAATTTTATCAATTATAAATTTATTTGTCAAATAATAATTTAAGTAGATTTGATATTTTTTATATGCTATCTGCCGTCTTCCTGACTTTCAATCCTCGCGATGCGTTTTCTTAATTCCGTTAATAATTGGAACATGTTCATCTTTCCGAACAGCATTTCGCTTCTCATTTCGCTCAGCGCTCTTTCTCTTAGTTTCGCCTGCCGTCTTTCTTCTTTCTCAAGCTCAATCCGCTTCTGCTCTTCGTACTGACGCTTTAGCACGTCCAGTTTTTCTTTTTGCTTTGCCTGGATTAGCTGCCGGTATAACTTGATGTAAAGCGGTGCAAATCCAATTATAGGTCCAAGGATCGCGATATAGGGATTTTCTAAAGCATAGTTGCCGCATATAAAGATGACGGCGATAATAAAAATCATCGATTTGACGTATACCCATATAAAATCAAACAGCGTTACCATATAAATACCTCCTCATCATATTTGTGATAGCCGGCAATGACAATCACATGAATACGAAAAGTTTGCGCTAATTCAATAAATTTGCCTTCATATGATTAAATCGCTTCATCATCTGGTATCTGTACATATTCGTTCCGCGACCTTTCAGCGAGGTCCGCCCGGCCGCATTTTTTGTAATATTCCATAGACAGCCTGAAGTGTTCGCGCGCGCCCTGCATTGCGCCATAGGCGCCGAACTCCATGCCGGCGCAGTAATGGATTCGGCCCAGCCAGAGGGGTGTGTCAAAGCCGCGCGCGGCTGCTGCGGCGATTATACAGCAGTAAAGCTTGAGCGTCTTTTCATGGTCGTCGAACCGGTTCGAATATGCGTCGCAAATGCTCAGAAGCTCGCTTATCGGACGAAGGTTATCGTTAGATACCAGGCTTAGATACAAATCGGCGGCGCGCGACAGGTAAATTTCCGCCGCGGCGTTTTCGCTGGATTCGACCAGCGCGTCGCCCATGCCTTTATACGCGTCCGCCAGTAACAAGTCGCGTTCAGGGCCGGAAGGCCGCGAAACGAGCAGTTCAGACGCGCGGCGGAACGATTCGAGCGCAGCGTCAAAATCGTTGACGATAATGAGTGACCAGCCGCCGGTGTTTTCGATAGAAGCGAATATCTCGGGATCGTTAATGCCGCACTCTATCGTATGACGCTTCAAGTCGCCGTTATAAGAGATCGCCATGCCGTACCAGCCCAGCTCGGCGCAGGCAAGAAACGCGAGCTCATAGGCTTCGCGAAGATCGGCATATGGAAAAGAAACCGCCGAAAAGGGTTTTGGCGGAATATTGCCCGAATGCTTTACCGCCGCATAGCCGTGCTTTTCTATTAAGCCCTCATAAACGGATATCGCGCCGTTTAA
>JAKPTH010000669.1 GCA_029571125.1 bacterium | reverse complement strand
TCTGCCTGATTCGGCAGAATTTAGCCTTCCAATTCGTTATATTTTAACCGAATTGGGCCGGATTGTCAAGCGGAATGAAAAGTATGTTTTGTAAGTGTCGATTTAATCGATAGATAGACGATCGAGACTGATCACTTTTATTGATTGATAAGGGTTTATGGTTCTTTATACGCGCGGTATGTGTTTCTCAAGACCTCGGCCAGGATGGGGCAAAGCTGGTTCGGTTATTTTGTACCGGTATTACCTATTTCCATAAACATAGGCGAAAACGTCAAATATAATATAACAGTGGCAGTAAAAGCGCCCAGCAAGAAAGCGAATATATAACCATAAATGTTATTCCAAATGCTTTTCTTCGAGGGCTGCTGCTCATTCACAGCTGATATTTCTTTTTCTTCCATAATTCACCTTCCTATTTGGTTTTCATATGTTCGATATATACTAATGGAAACGGTCAGGGAGTGTTATTAATTTAGATTATGCCTTTTTCGGATAGCTTTGGCGCGCAATTTAATATTTTCGTAAAATCCTTCGTGCGGGCCTATGGCAAAGACAATACAAGTTTTCTTGTCTTCGATAACAACATAAGCCGCTCGATATTGTCCGCTGCCGGGCAAAGAAAACTCAAGAGCCCTGAACTGGTGAAGATTGCCTTTTAACGAATGCCCCACATTAGGCTCTTTTTCAAGTACCAATATGATTTTTACAACTTCTTCAACATAAGGTTTTAATGAGGCCAATTCTTTGGCGGCGGTTGAAGTAAGCTCAATATTGTATATTTTGCTCATTTAAGTTTAATCCCGTTTTTTTTCGCGAACGCTCGAAGCTCTATAGTTTTGCCAGCTTTGTGCTGCTCAACCGCATCTTCAATTAAAATGTCGAAAGGGTTTTCAGCCTTAGCAAGATGAATTCCAGTTTCTTCTTTTTCCAGAAATAAAACATCGCCCGCATTTATACGCAGGCTTTTTCTTATGGCAAGCGGTAACATTATTCTGCCTTTAGCGTCAACTTTCAATGTCGTGGTGTTCATAGCCTTCTCCTTGGTGGGATTATCCCACTAATTAAATTATAGCATGGTTTGAAAATAAAAGCAACATAATAATCAGTTTTCGCAGTCTCTCTCAATTTCAAAAACAAATTCAAGCATATATGTTTTTAATTCGTCTATTTCTTTTTCGGTAATAAGCGGCTTGATATCTGGATTAACGTCGTTTTTAACGGCCTGAATACATTTGTCGATGTCGGTTTTCAACTCGTCATAACTGAAACCGCCTATCGTTTCAAGGCTGTCGCAAAATATAGCAAAGTACCAGTCTGAACGTTTTTGGGGCTGGCCGTGGCCGTCTTTAGACGTTCCAAATGTATACCAGACGCTGGTTGTCCATCTGCTGTAAGCCATATTAACCCTCTAACTGTAATTTTTTAACCGCCCAGGCCTGCATCTGAATTTTAAGATTTTTCATTTCGCGATACTTTGCAATCGCTTCGAGGTCGATCGTTACGACCTTTGCAAGCTCGGTTTCGAACAGTTCAAGAATCTGCGCTTTTGACATCACTATCGTTTCAATGCCGTGCTCAATGCTTTTCTTGCCATTAACGCCGCCCGTGCGTGCGGCCCATTTCGCCGCCTGGCCGGACTTGCGGACTGAGAGCGGCAGCCGGTAAACACGCTTGCGCTGCTCCGGATCCATGTTGGCCGGTATCACCAGATCTCGGCGCTTGAAATTTTTGTAAAATTGGCCGGCAAAAGTTTTAATATGTTTTATGCCGTTATCATCGAGGTTGTCCGTAAAATTGGTCGCTATAATGTCGCCGGCAGGATCGAAGTCGACTATCGAAAAAATTATGAACTCTTTCGTCAGGTCTATGCCGCGGTCAGAAAGTTCCTTCACGAAATATTCTACGCTAAGATATGAAGATTGGCCGCCAACGGCTATTGTCGTAATATCGAAGTTGCGGTTGACTTCCTGCAGAAGATCGGTATAAGAAGTTTTTTCGGCGAAGAGCATAACGTGCGCATACTTGCCGCCGATCCAGCGGTTGCCCTTATCATCATCATCGAAACCGAAATCGCGGTATTTGAAAAGGCCGGATTTGACCATCAGGACGAACATATTCGAAACAATGTTGTAGGCTTCACCCTTCTTATTGGCCCCTACACGGTCCATCGTGTCTTTTATATAATACCAGAACGAACGAAGATTGCCTATATCAAAAGGCTTCTCGCCCGCTTTTATATATTCGTATGTCTGCCAGAT
>JAKPTH010000655.1 GCA_029571125.1 bacterium | reverse complement strand
GCAAAGGTGTTTAATCGACAAGCATTTCTTTTAAAATATTTTTGACTTTTAAAATGGTTTCAGAGTCTAAAGTTCCTAACTTTTTGACCATTCGTTTTTTGTCTATGGTTCTTATTTGGTCCAATACAATTAATCCCTTTTTGCCGTCAAAATTAACCGGAATTCTTGTCGGATATATAAACGATTTAGTGGTCATTGGCGCTATTATTATGGTGCCTATGCTGTCGTTGATTTCATCCGGAGATATTACTATGCAGGGCCTTGTTTTGTTTATCTCGTGCCCTAACGTCGGGTCAAGAGATATTAAAAAAATATCGTATTGTTTTATTACCATTTCCAATTCTCCATCTGTAAGTCGAGATCATCGTTAATCAATAATTTGTCTTCTTTATTTTTCTTCATCAACTTAAAAGCCTCGGTCCAACCCTCACGAGCTTTTTTGTGAAAAGGCTTTAACATTATTATTTTCCCCTTAATCTCAATGTCAACTTCATTCTGAATATCACATTGCCGAAGTATGGTTTTAGGTATGCGTATGCCCTGTGAATTACCTATTTTAATTATATTAGCTCTCATATTAATCACCTCTAAAGTAATTATAATGTAATTACTTTTAAAAGTCAATATTTTCTTTTTCGGCTAGGTTTATTGATATCGGCCTCAACGGTCGAACTGGCTTCAAATAAGACGATTGTTCGAGCCGGGCATTTGATCGGCTTGCCTGTCTTTGGATGGATGATCGTCCTGGCCTTTTGCTTTTTGGTCTTGAATACGCCAAAGCGGCGCAACTCCACGGCTTCGCCCTTTGTCAGGCCGGACACTATTTCATCGAGGCAGGTATTAAGGATCGCCGCCGCCTGGCGCACAGCCAGGCCATGTTTCTTGATTATCGCTTTTATGATATCAGCTTTTTTCATGGCATCAGTGGGCCGTGATCCAGTTCTGGATCAGCGTTGAAAGGTCGGCGGTTTCCTTGGCGGTCAGCTTTTCAAGTTGGCGGAAAAGATACGGAAGGTCGGAAGTTGACCCGGTTACAGCCGTCATGGCGGCTTTTATGTCCGCGGCCATGATCGTGGTTCGGCCGGCGGCCTTGGCCTGCTTGGTGGCTTCTTTGGTGATCGCAAGCGCCAGGGCGTCAAGTTGCTTCTGGAATTCCTTCAGGGCATCCGCAGCGATCCGCAGATCGGTGTTCGCCTTCATAAAGGTTTCGACCGTGTTAGGCTTCGTTATGCTTATCGCTTCTGCCATTTTCAACGCTCCTCAACTCGTTTTCCGGCTCCTGGGGCCGCCGGGCGGCTCGCCGGATTCTGCCTGATTCGGCAGAATTTAGCCTTCTAATTCGGTATATTTTAACTGAATTGGGCCGTTTTGTCAAGGTAAATAGGAAAGATGTTGTGGAAGTGCCGATTTAATCGATAGATACAGGACTAAGACTGATCACTTTTTAGGGTTTATAGGGGATTGCGGTTCTTTATACGAGCGGTATGTGTTTCCTGGGGGCGGGGCAGGAAGGGGAAAGGCTGATTCGGTTATTTTGTGCCGGTATTACCTATTTCCATAAACATAGGTGAAAACATCAAATATAATATGACGGTAGCCGTAAAAGCACCAAGTAAGAAAGCAAATATATATCCGGAAATTTTACTCCAAATGTTGTTTTTCGATGGTTGCTGTTGATCCACGCTCAATATTTCTTTTTCTTCCATAGCACACCGCCTTTATAATTACTTAAGTTTCGCACCCTAAAAGGCGCATAAAACCTTTAAAGCGTTCTTTAAAAAAGTATATAAATTATATAGAATATTCTGCACCAGCAGACATTCTTGTGCTATAATTTGTTTTGTGAGAAACCATTAAGCAAAGGAGTGACGCCGATGCAGAATATAAAAATAACTCAGATCGAACCAGTCGTTAGAAAACGTGGTAATGACCTTACTTTTATTATATTCGATTTCTTGACAAAATTCAAGTTAAAAAATATATGCGACCGATTTCACATTCAAAAAGAGCAGGGGCATAGTGCTATCGAGATTCTATTCATCGTATTGTCGATGCCTTTCATGCTCGTGACCAGCATAAACGCGATTTTTCGCAGCGAATTCAAATGGGTCAACAAAAGGGTCGATAAATGCAGTATTTACCGTTTTTTGAGCGATAGCCGATACGAATGGCGAAGGCTGATTTACAGGATTTGCGTAATATTTACGCGACTTTTTCCCGCAAGCGGCGAGACAGCATTCATTATCGATGATACGGTGATCAAAAAAGAAGGCTATAAAGGCGAAAAAATAACGAAAGTTTATGACCACTGCAGCAAGCGATTCCATTATGGTTTCAAGCAGGTTGTGTTAACTTATTGTGATGGAAAAAGCGTTATTCCGGTAGATTCGAGCCTTCACGGAGAAAAGAGCCTTAAAGGCAAGACTGACAAGCAATATATGAAACCAAGAAAATCTGGTTCTGCTGGCGCTAAACGGGCAAAGGAACACACTTTAGACAAACTGACAAGCGCTTTAAAAATGGTGTGCAGAGCCATCAAAGAGGGTTTAAAAGCTAAATACGTGATTTTTGACAGCTGGTACGCAGCGTCGTTTGCGTTTATTAAGGGCATGATCGCGAATGGTTTGATCGTAGTGTGTGCCATGCCAGTCAACAGAAAGTGCGTTCACAGGCAGCAAAATATAAATATTTCGAAAGTGCTGGCATTTCTAAAAAACAGCAAAAAGCCCAAAAGATGCGCTGCCCGAAGCCTTAGATACTATGAAACCACTATTGAAATGCCCGAATTGGGCAAAGTTAAACTTTGCTTGTGCCGGAAAATAAGCCACAAGGAATGGAAAGCGATAATCAGCACGGATGTTTCGATGTCTGCTCTCGCAATTATGAAGGTATATGCTTTAAGATGGTCCATAGAAGTGTTTTTCAAAGAAGCCAAAAACCTTTTAAGGATGGGCAAATGTCAGTCGGTCGATTTCGACGCTCAAATAGCTAATGTCAGCATCAGCCTTCTGCTGTATATCATTTTAGCCTATTATCGGCGAACTATGAATGTCGAGACGACCGGAACGCTGTTTGAAACCGTAAAAAAGGACATTTATGAAAAAACTATCGCAGAAAACCTCTGGCAATATTTCGTTGAAACTATTGAAAAAATTTTCAAAGATCTTTACGACGAAGGCAAAACTATCGTGAAAAAAATCAAAAATACTAGTGTTTTCAAAACTATGAAAAAATCGCAAATCGATTTTGGAAAATTACTTGAAAGTCTAAATTAATTGTGATAAAACCTGTTTACGATGGTTTTCAGGTGCGAAACTTAAGTAATTATATTCGTTTTAATATTGTGTAAGTTTTATTAATTTATATGATGTCTTTTCTTGATTGCTTTGGCGCGCAATTTAACGTTTTCGTAAAATCCTTCGTGCGGGCCTATAGCAAAGACAACACAAGTTTGCTTGTCTTCAATAACGACATAAGCCGCTCGATATTGTCCACTACCAGACAGAGAAAACTCAAGAGCCCGAAACCGGTGAAGATCGCCTTTTAACGGATGTCCCGCATTAGGTTTTGTTTCAAGTACCAGTATGATTTGTACCACTTCTTCGACATAGGGCTTTAATGAAGCTAACTCTTTGGAAGCGGTTGAAGTAAGTTCAACGTTGTACGTTTTGTCGCTCATTTAAGTTTAATCCCGTTTTTTCTCGCGAACGCACGAAGTCCTATGGTTTTGCCGGCTTTATGCTGCTCGATCGCATCTTCGATTAAAACATCATAAGGGTTTTCAGCCTTGGCAAGATGAATTCCCGTTTCTTCTTTTTCTAGAAATAAAACATCGCCCGCGTTTATGCGCAGGCTTTTTCTTATTGCAAGCGGTAACATAACTCTGCCTTTAGCGTCGACTTTCAACGTTGTGGTGCTCATGGCTGCCTCCTTGGTGGGATTTTCCCACTAATTAAATTATAGCATAATTTGAAAGCAAAAGCAATATAAATCAGTTTTCACAATCTCTTTTAATTTCAAAAATAAATTCAAGCATATATGTTTTTAATTCGGTTATCTCTTTTTCGGTGATGAGCGGCTTGATGTCCGGATTAACGTCGTTTTTAACGGCCTGAATACATTTGTCGATGTCGTTTTTCAACTCGTCATAACCAAAGCCGCCTATCGTTTCGAGGCTGTCGCAAAATATTTTGAAGTACCAGTCTGAGCGCTTTTGAGGCTGGTCGCCGTTTCTGGATGTTCCAAATGTGTACCAAACGCTGTTCGTCCATCTGCTGTATGCCATATCAGCCCTCTAACTGTAATTTTTTAACTGCCCAGGTCTGCATCTGGCTTTTCAGATGCTTCATCTCACGATATTTCGCAATTGCCTCCAGATCGATCGTTACGGTCTTTGCAAGCTCAGTTTCGAATAACTCGAGAATCTGCGCT
>JAKPTH010000643.1 GCA_029571125.1 bacterium | reverse complement strand
GCTCTTTTGGAAGAATTAAACAAAGTTAGAATTTCGATAGGCTATGAAAATACGCCGAAGGGCTGGCCGCTGGACCCGTCCCATCTGTCACGAGAGCTTAATAATTATATGGTGAATCTTGAAGGTGTGGGCATCTTCTACGAGAATAAGCGAACAAACGAGGGCGCTGTAGCTTCAATATATCTTAAAAATTTGCCGTCACTGCCGTCACAGTCAAACGAAATAAAAGGAAAATACCCCTCTGAGCCATTATCTTGCGACGTTTCAGCCGCTTCATTAGAACGTGACGCCAATGACACCATATAATCGAAAATAGCAGAGCGGCTTAAAACTTTAAAAAATCGAGCCTCATAAAAGCGGAGCATTTGCCGTATGCAGTGCTCCGTTTCTCTTTATTTACGATACTTTAATAATTAATGCCACAGCCATGCGGGTTTTATTTTCATATATGCCGTAGGTGCAGGGTAAAAATTTGTTCTTTTTAGCCATGGCAGGTCATATTCAAAAAACGGAATGTGTACCTCCGGGGGATATTCGGAAGGAGTGCAGAAAAATCAAAATGGAATATACACCAATCACAGGTCCTGGAAGCGTTTCCAGGATCAGCACATACGAAAAGTGCCCGCATAAGGCATTTCTTAAATATAAGGCAGAGCTTCCGGAGTTCAAAGTTGGCGGTAAACCGAAACTGGGAGCCCTGCGGCTATAACGATCCGGACGCGCACTTCAGGATACGCTGCGACCTGGATATAAAGAACTCCGATACAGCCACCAAGGACTCGGTGCAGAGCAAGCTGGCGGCGTTCATCAAGAACACAGGAAAAGCCTGCTCGAGTTCGGTGATGTGCAATATTAGGTTTTTATAAATCAGAAAAAACAACCCTTTTCAAATTCCCTCATTTTTACCGTTAGATTTATTTATTCTTATTATTACATCAGAATCAAAAATCACCTTTTCACTTTATTGACACTCCTGATTTTTCATTCCATCATGATTTAGGAAATGTAAATTTTCTAAATTTTTAAGTAGGAGTGATTCTTATGAAAACGTCTCGTCTCATCCCCATTGCCAACAAGCAGGAGCTGAAAAAGCTCGAAATTCACGCTACTCGCAATCACCTGGCCAAGCTATGCCGAGAAAACAAATATCCCGATTTGTTCGTGAAAATTTTCGGGCGCGTGTTTATTGACGTCAACGCCTTCCGGCGTCTATTTAAGTTAAATCGCCTTAAACTTGCATAGGTATAAACAACACGTCAAAGAAAAAGCCGCCGTTACAAACAGAGCCGGCGGCAACACAAAAAAGGAGAAATGAAATGAATTCAATATATAATAGGATAAATTTTCAATATTTCCAATTGTATTCAATAAATAATCATTACGGACGGCGGCCATTTGAAGCAAACGTACATTCAAAAATTTTCGCCAACAACACAAAAAACAACACCGTTTTTTACTCCACAACGCTGTACGAATCACCGGCGGATTTCGATATCAACAGTCTGCCTCCAAAAAAAACCGCAGATTATTGTCTATCCCACTTCGGCTTCCTGCAAAGTTGCGTCCTGGACTTCGACAGCAAAAAAGACAAAGCAAAAACCCCGATTGAAGAGAGTTTAGTCGAGGTTACGGCGGCGGTACTGACGTTAACTAGAAACATAAAAACGGCAGGTTTCCGGCTGAATAAAGACTTTTTCGTTTATTTCACGGGCCGGGCCGGCTACCGCCTGGTGATCCCTGCTGAAGTGATCGGCGCCGAGTTTGTATGCGGTCAATTTCCCATCGCTGAAGCCGCTATGAAAAATTTCGCACACGAGCTCATCAAACGCCATACCACGGGCACGAGTCAGGAGTGCCTCACCGCCAGTCTCGACAACGCATCGTTCACCAAGGACAGGATCATGCTCACGGGATATTCGCTCAATTCGAAGCCCGGTGGAATGCTGGCTTTTTTCTTCGAGGAAAACGACCTGGACGCTGGTATCGATCTAGAGGCCGTCAGAACAAAAT